>NZ_JAUBTB010000115.1:0-18234 GCF_036704965.1 Microcoleus sp. F10-B2
CTTTTTTTGACGCTTCTATTGATTTTAACTATTTTACGCTGATTTGGGGATATTTACAAAACCGGGATGCTCCCAACTTCGCCACTTAATTTTTGGCTATTTGGGGTGTGAATTTGCATGACAATTCCCTGAATTATCGTGTTGGGAATGCTGGTAAGTAGTTCGCTTAAAATTTCAAATTGAGGGCGATTTTCTGCGTTTTCTAGGGTTTGGATTGCCTCGCAGATGCGGGCTGCATAATCTCCCAGGTTTTCCCGGTTAGGTAGCAATATTTCAAATTCTTCTGCATTGGCTGTTGGTTTGCGCCAAAGTGTGGCATTATCTAAAAAAGGTTGGTCTTCATGCCACCCGTGAGTTTGTAAGTAATTTCTCAGTTGATTTAGCTCGATTGTTTCGATAGTTTGGCTATCTTTTACGGTGACTTTCATGGTTTAACTCCTTGGTAATTCCCTCCATAATTGACTGATGGGCGGCGACTGTAAATTGGTTGGTTCTGGGGATGGTGACGGTGACAGCGTTTGTGTTTTGTGTTTTTGGCTTTCCCCGCAGCGATATCGAATATCCGCAGTTTCTGATGCAGAGTTCTGTTTCGGACTGGGTTAACCAGTCTTCCGGTGTTTCGGGGATTAAAACGATAACTAAAATTCGGGGAATGGCGAAGTCATCCATTCTTAAGTCGTCGTAGTTTTTGAGCTTGAGGGGGTAGCGGATGGAGTTATCGTCTTGGATATCTCTTGATGTAGATTTTAACTGCAATTCTAAGCGAGGTGCTCTAATGGGGCCAGTCCTGCCTTTCGCAGCTACTCCCCAGTCTACGCTGTCATCGTCTACGGAAGGTTAGTAGACGGAATAGCCGGCAACGGTGGTGACAGCTTGCAGGTAGACGTTGCTGAATTGTTCTTTTTGTTGGTTGATCTCCACTTCAATGTTTTGGCGATTAAATCTAACCAATATATTCTTGGGTTAATACCCTAATTCCCTGGCTGGAAGATCGGCCTTTACCCAATCGACAGGCTGTGAGGTTTGATTTATGATTATTGGCTGGTATGTACGATCATACCCAAGCATCTTAAAAACAATGCGTACCAGAATATCGTATAAATGATAAGTAATTCTTACAACATCATGTATATCGTATGTTTGTTCTTGGAAGCTAAAGTCACCCGTATGCACTGCAATTCCACGATATCTAGACAGAACACTGCTCCAATGAGTCCTTCCATCAGCTCGTGGGTTACTTTGATAGTAGGCATCAATAATGTCAGCATCATGTAAACCCAAATGCTTTAGTAAGTCAGTTACAGCTAGACCGAAATCCCTGTCTATGTTGCTAGAGTTAATCGTTTTATCAGCAATTTTGTTAAGTAACTTGCTTTGCCCTGAATCACTTGCAGCTTGTGCCGCATCACGAATCTCTTGTGCTGCAGACCTAAGAGTTGTATTGACGATATCCTTATAATCATCATCTAAGCCACGAAGTAAATTTTGTGTGGCTAGGTTATAGTGCTGACATAAATAATCGAAGGCTCGACAAATTTTATTTAGCTTGTCTTCAATAGTAAGGCTATATGAACTGCTTTGAACTAGGTCAAATATTACAGAACCTAAAGGTGCTTTTCCATAATGGGTTGAAGACTGAGCGCAGGTGAGTAAATAGCCAGTTTCCTGATTATATTGTTCCGAAATAGTTGTGTGTCCTCTTGAAAAATTGGGCTGACCGAATCTTTTATGGATGCGTCGGACAAGCCCACCCTTAGCATCTCTAAATTCAATCCAAGGAATTCCTACCTCAGAACCAGTAGCAAGACTCAGTAAAGGGAGAAGACCGAATGGTAGCCAGTTCGTCAATTTATCTATGTCAATAGATTCAGAGCCAACTTCCCCAACCATTACTGCTGTGATTGTACGTTGCACCTGACCAGAGTCCAGTTTGTTTTTACGTTCATTAAAATCAATTAAGGGTTCAATAAATCCCTGAGTTTCTTGGAAATTAAAGACAATTAAACGATCCCAATTACGGAAAAAAAAGTTCCTGAATGCTGCTATTTCTGTTGCATTATCTGCATTGTCAAGCCTGGGAATAATACGCAGGATATGGCAATCAAGCTGTGAATTTCGTTGACTAAAATCTGAGATTAAGTTAAATAGTGGAAACACCCAATATTTAGGAAGTTCAGCATTTATATTGTCAAAATATGAAGGAACTAAATAAAATTCAACTCTCGTGTTATTATCCCCGCCCAAACTAATGATAGGGTTGTAGACTATACTTCCTTGTGCGGAATAGGTTCCATCAGGAGTATTGACAGTTAAACTTTTACACGGGTTGCTTCCAAAACGATTTGTAGAAGAGAAACTACCCTCTTCCTCGGCGGGAGCTGCATTAAAGAATTCTATACAATTAAAGCTGAGGGGCTGTTCAGTATGGTACTTTGCTACGTTCATTTCAATACTGGAATTACCAAATTCATCAAAGTAAATTTTAACCCTTCCTTCGATATATCCTTTAGGATTTTCAAACTCAGCCCGTCCTTCTCCTTCATAGTCAATGTTGGTTAAGAACCAATTGTTATGGACACCGTTATTGTTTTTATTGGAACTCATGTCATTACTCATGGCATTTTTTATATTAAATAAATATAAATTCGAGAAAAAGCTGGGTGATTTTACCTGACGAATAACAGCACTTCTGGGGGCTTTCTCCTGATTCATTCTATCTGAGGAACTAAGAGATTTCGACTCCATCCTTGCTCGATACTATAGCGAATGTACCACTCGCGGTCAACAGGATATTTCACAGCCTCCAGAATGCGGAGATTCTGCCTCCAAGGAATTTGTGCAAGCACCTCTTGCACAAGACGATCGCCAGAAACCTAGTTTTTTTTTCCCACTTCGCCGTCAAATGCAGCATCTTCTCGTCCAAACCCTCCTCCTCCTCAAATGCCTCTGCCTCCGCCCTCACATACCTCTCAGGAGTTAAAACCTAACACTTACCGTTTTGATTTTTTGTTGCCTTTTGACTCCGCACCAGTGTTACAACTCTTCTGGAAAGTACATTTGCAGCAAATCTGCCCCGCCCTAACCCAACCGGCCTAACTTCTCCAGAACTTAGGTAAAAAGCACCTAAAGTATGATGCGAAACTCGGCCAAAACTCTTACTCTATAAATCCATCGGGCATTCAACCGATATCCACAACCGCCAAGATTTATTGCCAAAAATTAAATCTTTCCGGCGAAAAGTTGCTATTTAATGAATAAGACTTTACAATCCAGCAAGGTAAATGAAACTCTCAACGAGCAGCCCTGCAAGCACTAACCCGAAATGGGTCGCAAGTGCCAAAAAGCAGCAAAAGCTACCTTTTTTAACTCTTTCAACAGCAAAGCATTGGCAAAAAAACCAGGGATCGACGGTTGGCATCTTGGAACGAATGCTTTGCTAGCAATACTACAAATGTATCAAAACTTATCTGCCAAAATTTAGCTCCAACAGATGCCTAGCTGAAACTCTTGCTGCGTAAGGTTTCAGTTTCTAATTAGGCTGGTTTTATTGTCTTTAACTACTTGAGGATTCGATCGCATGGTTTCGATTTCTAAAACTCAATCCGATGTGCTACCTTTGTCTTCGCCAACCGTTACCGCTACAACCCAAAGCAGTGCGCCTGCTGCAACTGGGGTGTGCGTGACGGTTCACGGTCACTTTTACCAGCCGCCCCGAGAAAACCCTTACCTGGACGCGATCGAACGCCAAGCCAGCGCCTCTCCAGCCCACGACTGGAACGAACGCATTGACAACGAGTGCTACCGCCCGAACGCCTTTGCCCGCATACTCAACGACCGCGGCGAAGTCGCGGGGATCGTCAACAACTACGAGTATATGAGCTTCAACATCGGGCCGACCCTGATGAGCTGGCTCGAACGCTACGACGCGGAAGTCTACCAGCGGATTCTGGAGGCCGATCGCAAAAGCTGTCAGCGGCTCAACGGTCACGGCAACGCGATCGCCCAAGTATACAATCACATCATCATGCCGCTGGCTAACGAGCCAGACAAATACACCCAAATTCGCTGGGGGATCGCTGATTTTCGCTCCCGGTTCGATCGCGATCCCGAAGGAATGTGGCTCGCCGAAACCGCCGTAGACTACGCCACCCTCGAAGTTTTAGTCGCTGAAGGCATCCGCTTCATTGTCTTAGCCCCCTCCCAAGCCGAACGCTGCCGCCCGCTAATCGGGCAAAACCACGAAGGAGAACCAGCGGAAAATTCCGAATGGCACGAAGTCGGCGGCGGCCAAATCGATCCGACTCGCCCGTACCGCTGCTATTTAAAACCGGAAATGCGGTTACTGGCTGACCACCAACTATCGCCGCTGAGCACTCACCATTTTGGTCGCAGGCACTTCCAAAATTCCGAAGCCACACCTGTCAACACTCCCTACATTGATATCTTTTTCTACGATGGCCCGATCTCGCGGGATATGGGCTTCAACGACGTTCTCAGCAGCAGCCACCACTTGGCCGGGCGCTTGGGTCAAGCAGTACGGGGAGACCACCGACCGGCTCAATTAATCTGCGTGGCGACGGACGGCGAAACTTTCGGCCACCACAAAAACGGTACCGAAAAATGCCTCGCCTACGCCTTCACAGAAGAGTTTCCCCGCCGAGGCTGGACGGTGACGAATTTTGCTCATTATTTAAGTCAAAATCCTCCCGCTTGGGAAGTGGAACTCAAACCCGTGACGGCCTGGAGTTGCTCTCACGGGGTCGGTCGCTGGCAAGATGATTGCGGCTGCGGCGGCGGCGGCGAGTGGAACCAAAAATGGCGCCGCCCTTTGCGGGATACTCTCAATTGGCTGCGCGATCGGCTGATTCCGATTTACGAAGAAGCGGGGCGCAAGCTGTTGTGCGATCCCTGGAAAGCCAGAGATGAATATATTGAGGTCATCCGCGATCGATCGCCCGCTAACGTTGACAATTTCCTCGAACGCCATCAAGTCCGCCCCCTCGATGCCTCCGAACAGGTGGACGCACTGCGACTGCTGGAAATGCAGCGCCACGCCCTGTTCATGTTCACTAGCTGCGGCTGGTTTTTTGAAGAAATCTCGCGGCCAGAAGGCGTGCAAGTTCTGCGCTACGCGGCCCGGGCGCTGGAATTGGCGGGCGAAGTTACAGGCGTCCAGCTAGAAAAGGATTTTGTCGATCGACTAGCCCTCATACCAAGCAACGTTGACTATTTCAAAACAGGGGCGGAAGTTTACCGCAAACTGGTGGTGACAGCCCAAATTAGTCTCCGACAAGTGGCAGCCCACTACGCCATCAGTTCTCTGTTTGCCAAATATCCCCGCGAACAGCGAGTTTACTGCTATCAGGCCCTGCAGCAAGATTTCCAAATTCAGCGCATGGGATCGATGACTCTGGCTGTGGGTCAATTGCAGTTAACCTCGGAAATTACGCGGGAAACAGAGATTTTTGTGTTTGCGGCGTTACACCTCGGCGGCTGGGACTTCCACTGCTGCATTCAGCCTTTTGGCAGCCGCCGGTCTTACACTATGCTCAAAGAGCGGTTGTTTGGAGTTATGCAAGAAGCTTCGGCGGCCCACGCCATTCTGGAAATGGTGCGGCTGTTTGGGGATCAGTCCTTTAGCTTGCGGGATTTGTTTGCTGAGGAACGCCACCGGATCGTGCAGTTGCTGAGTCAGGAAAATTTGACTCGGTTGGATCAGCTTTACACTCAGGTTTACCGGGAAAATTACGGGGTGATGATGGCGTTCCACCGAGACGAGTTGCCGGTGCCGGTAGAGTTGCAGGTGGCTGCTGAGGTGGCTTTGGGACACCGCTGTTTGACGGCGGCTAAGGCCCTGGAAGTGGAAACGGAGGATGTGGAACCGCTGCTGGCCGAAATTGAGGCGATCGCCACTGAAAGCGGCCACCTCCGCTGTCGGTTGAATGTTCCCGAAGTAAAACAAATTTTGGAAAAGATGGTTTGGCGATCGCTAGACGCGCTGCTGCAAGCAGGATCGGGTGTGGAGGATCGCTCGCCTGTCAAGTTGGAAGCTGAGATCGGCCTGATCGAGCGTTTGATTGCTGTGGGCGATCGGCTGAGTCTGGGTTTGTGTTTGGACAAATCGCAGGAACTGTATTTCGATTCTCTGTACAGTCAAATTGTGCCTCTGTGTTTGGGCTGGCTGCAACGGCAAGATGCCTCGGCGGGCGAAAATGCGGGGGCTGCTGTTGCCTTGGAAATTGCGCGTTCAGGCGGCGGCTGGGAGTTGTCTTCGATCCGGCAGTTGCTGGAGTTGGGCCAAACTCTGGCCGTTGATGTTGAGTGTTGGTTGAAGCAGTTAAATCGATCGCTTGTCGATCGGCCATAAAATCAATTCCCGCCCTTGAGAATCCGCCCGATCTAGCTTGAAATGCCGATCGGGCCTGCGGGTTCAACCGACAATCGATGGACATTTCGGCTTCCCGGGCTCGCGGCTGGGGATCGAAGCACCGACAGACAGAGAACGGCCAACTTTCTGTGAGTTTTCGCTCTACTTATGTGGGAAGATAAGAAGACTGTCCGCAAAGCCTACAAGTGTTAAGCACCAGTAGGCTTTGCAGAGTTTTGAAGAGAGAACACTAAATATAAGTCTATGAAAGTTGGCGATCGCGTTTGCATTAAAAACTCTGTTGTTGTCTACCACCACCCTCAAAATCGCAGTCAACCATTTGATATTAAGGGTATGGAAGGAGAAATCGTGGCGATCGTTCACGAATGGCACGGCCGACCTGTCAGTGCTAATTGGCCGATTCTAGTACAATTTGACAAAAAATTTCGAGCTCACCTAAAAGAGGATGAGGTCGAATTGATATCTTCGGAAGTCTAGCTGTCTCAAAAGTTGAAGCCGGAGTTCAAAGACAATATCAAATCCGGTCAGTCAATTTTAGATTTTAGATTTTAGATTTTAGATTTACTCCACAGATGAATCTGGAAGCTTGAACTAGCGTCTAACATTTTTGGATCGGCACTACTCCTGCCGGAAAGCAAGTATCCGTTTTCGGGCGCGGGTCATACAACTGTTGTAGAGTTTGTAGTGAGGACTTCAGTTTTTTCTGTGGCTTTTAGTCGATGGGGGGACTAAACTCCTTACTACCAACCCTCTTTTTTATTTAACCCTTAATTTTTCGACCGTCTGCGGCTGAACCAACCGAAGATATTCAAATCTCCCTGCATTTTCTGCAATTCCTGCTGATGCTGCTTGGCTGTAGCGTAATACCACTGGCAGTGAAGTTCTAGTTCTTGACGGTACTTAATTTCGTCGTAAAACTCGCGGACAATTTGGTGTCTCTGAAAAATTTCGGCCGCGGGAGTCGGTTCTGGGGCAATTTTTTGCAACTCGTGGGGCAGCATGATTGTTTGGGGGCGACTGTGGCTAATATTGGCTGTATTGACTTTAAGCTAGCACACTCAATCGATTTTAGATTTTAGATTTTAGATTTTAGATTTTAGATTTTAGGTTTTAGATTTTAGATTTTAGATTTTAGGTTTTAGATTTTAGATTTTAGATTTTAGATTTTAGATTTTAGATTTTAGATCGTATCCGTTTGATTTGGAATTTTATCTGATGAAGTTTTCTAGGGGCGGGTTCGCCCAGATCTTTGATAAGTACAGACAAATTATATAAACCCGCCCCGCCCCTATAATTGGGATGCAACCGGATTTGAGATTAGTTTAAATTCTTCAATCTAAAATCCAAAATTTAAAATCTAAAATTCTGTTAAAGCCATCCCCGCAGACGATAAACGATTAAGCCGATGTATTCTTTCAAAGCTTTAGTTGACTGGTTTAAATGATAGGTATCCGGCAATAAATCCAAGGCGACTGCTTGCCAATTGCTTTGGGATGCTGCGATATCCTGCTGCGCGATCTGAAAGTCTGTTGGTACGGCAATTACTTTTATTCCCTGACGCTGGAAAATTAAGAGCGATCGAGTCATGTGCATCGCCGATGTCACTAGCAAAACCGGCCCTTTTATGCCTTTAGCATCTAAAATTTTGCGTACGTTGACGGCATTTTGATAAGTGTTGTGTGAATCGGGGTCTTGCAGAATTGCTGATGCCGGTACACCCATTGTTTGGGCAATTTCTGCCATGTCTGCCGATTCGGGAGACCCGCCGCCTTTCCAATCTACTCTACCGCCGCTGAGAATTAGCAAAGGAGCTTTGCCTTGCTTGTAAAGTCGGGAACCGTAGATTATTCGATCGCCCGCTTCCCCTAATTCTACCCAAGGACGGGGAGGTAAAGCTGCTTTGACACCGCCGCCCAAGACGATTATCGCTTCAGCTTGGAGGAGTTCGGCGGTTGGTAAGTTTTGCCATTCGAGCGATCGAACTAACGATTTTGAAACCCAACCGCTACTTCCGAGGAGTAAAATAATTAGAGCCGCAGCAATTGGCGCCGCCGCCCATTTCGGACGCTTCCAAAGTGTGATTAAAGCCGCCATCATTAACAGGCAACTCAACCCCAAAGGATAAATAAACAGCGGCAGGAGTTTCGATAGAAATACAAACATTCAATTGGGAATTTGGCATTGGGAACTTATACGATCGCGTAGCCGAAGTATTGAGTATTGGGACGAAGATGATTAGTGACTGTTAACTAATGACTAATGACTAATAACTAATGACTAATGACTAAAGCTAGCGACGATCCTCTGGCCCTGATAACCAGCCAAACAATGTAGCAGCTTCACGCCTAGAAGTCTTGCTATATTTATGGCCGTCCGTCTGCACTACTTCTTTATTGACGATAGCATCCGAGGTTGTATCTTTGGAACGTTTATTCGGGTTTAGTAGTAGTTCGTTGTGCCACCAAGCGACAATTAAACCGGCTGCCACGCCGCCTAGGACGCCAAGACCGAGACTCAGGGGCAGCGTACATCCTACTAAGCGAAACCCAACGGTAAACAACACAAACCATATCAGCGCGGGGCTAAACCCCTTGGAGTCTCCGGTAAATTTTGGCATGAGCTGCAAGTTGTGTTTGTAATAACACAGAAAGATATTTACAATATTAGCAGACAATCAAATTGGCAAGGGCGAGCGCTCTGCAACTACTCCCCACAAATCACGTTTAATTGTACCTCTAAGTCTTGCGCGGTATCTACAATGTTTACAGAAATTTGCTCTAATTCTGTCAAAGGTTCAAAAGCTGCTTGCTGCGAACTCAATAGTTCTGCTGTCGCGTCGGCAATATCGCCCCGACGCTGTTGCAGCCGTTCTCGCAAGACTTCAATTGGTGCCGTGCAGTAAATGATTTGCAGGGGCAAGCCGTGGGATTGAGCCTGATTAATTGCATCCGTTCTCAAGTTTTGGCGATCGAACTTTGCATCTAAAATCACATCCCAACCTCGGTCAGCCAGAATTATCCCCAACTCTAACAATCTACCATAAGTCCGTGCTGTCATTTCATCCGAGTACAAATCTTGCCCGCCGCGTTCATTTAAAGGAATTTCGCCTAAATGTTTGCGAACCGCATCCGAGCGAATGTGAATTGCCCCAGTGCGGCGAGCCAAATATCGAGCTGCTGTACTCTTGCCAGAACCCGACAAACCCGACATCAAAGTTAACTTTCCCCGGTGCGGTTGTGTGTATTCCCAAGCCAGTTTATAGTAATGAGCTGCTGTCTGTGAAAGCTCTGCTTTTTGGGCTGTTGAAATAGCAGCATCGTCCAACATTAACGAAGTTACTTTCGCTCTAACATAAGCTTGACGGCTCAAATACAGAGGCAACAGTTGCAGTCCTTCCCAATCTCCTGTTTGTTCGATGTAAGTATTGAGAAAAGCATTGCCCAAGTCTCTGCGCCCCCGCGATTCCAAATCCATTACTGTAAAAGCCACATCGTACATGACATCAACAAAGCGAAAAGGCTCGTTAAATTCAATGCAGTCGAATAGCAATATTTTCTCTTGCCACAATGCTATATTCCGCAAGTGCATATCTCCGTGGCACTCGCGAATTTTATTATTGGCAATCCGCAGGTTAAATAACTCTTGATTTTCCGCAAAAAACGCATCAGTATAATCTTTAGTTTCCTGATATTGTGCCTGAGTCTGCGGCCCGCCGATATATTTTTGCGAAGTCAGGTAATTGTTGTCTATTGCTGTACGAATCTGACTGACTTCGCCAAATGTGCGAATGTAGCTATTACTAATTGCCGTGCTGTGAAACTTGGCAACTTCCCGCCCTAAGTCTGCCATAAGTTGCTCAGTCAACAGTCCGCGCTCCAACAAACTGAGCAACAGCGAATTTTGAGGAAACTCCAGCATTTTAAGTGCGTATTCTACAGCAACTTCAGCCGGAGTTCTAGCAGGCAAGTTGCTACCAAATTGAAACGAATCCCCAATTTGAACAATTGGCAAAACTTCTAGATAAATTTCCGGTGCAGTGCGTCGGTTCAGCAGCAATTCTTCGTTGCAAAAATGCTGCCTTTTCTCCAAGGTTGAATAGTCTAAAAAGCCAAAATTGACTGGCTTCTTGATTTTGTAAGTATAATCTCCTGTCAGCAAAACAAAGGAAGCGTGAGTCTGAATTAGCTGCACTGGTTCTGTCACCCCGTGCGGGTAAAAACCGGGCTGCAACATTTGCTGAATCAGAGGTGGGAGAGAAGTCATAGCGATTTTAGATTTTGGATTTTAGATTTTAGATTGGGGATTTTGGATTTTGAATTTTAGATTTTAAGTTGGGGACTTTAGATTGGGAGCGGGGATGTTGACTTTAATCCGATTTATTATAGAGTTGATAGTTAGTGTAAAAAAAAAGCAGCGATGACAGAAAATAATCAAGATTCCCGTTCGGTGGATGTGTTTGGCGTGGGAAATGCCCTAGTGGACATTCTAGCATTGGTGGAAGATAAATTTGTACTCGGCCACGGGCTGAATCGCGGCGGGATGACGCTGATGAATTCGGAAAGGCAGGGGGGGATTTTGCACGATTTAGAGCACAATTCGCTGCAAATGCGATCGGGGGGTTCGGCGGCAAATACGATGATTGGTTTGGCTCAGAGCGGCGGTAAAGCGTATTATTCGGGGAAGGTTGCTAAGGATACTAACGGGGAATTTTACCGCCAAGATTTGCTGGCGGCGGGGATTGATTTTAACGTGCATCCTGCTGCTGAGTCGAACGGGCCTACTGGTACTTGTGTTGTGCTGACTACGCCGGATGCGGAACGCACGATGTGTACTAATTTGGGGGTTTCTACTACTCTGGCGGCGACTGATATTGATGTCGATCGACTGGCTCACTGCAAATACAGTTATGTTGAGGGCTATCTTTGGGATGCTCCGGAGCCGAGAAAGGCTAGCATTGAGACAATGGAACAGTCTAAGCGTCTGGGTGTGAAGGTGGCTTTTACTTTTTCGGATGGCTTTTTAGTCGATCGATTTGCTGATGATTTTCACAAGGTGGTTTCGGAATATTGCGATGTAATTTTTTGCAATTCTGATGAAGTTCGGAGCTTTTTTAAGGAGGAATCTTTGTCAGAGTGCGCTCGGAAAATGAGCGAGATTTCGGATTTGGCTTTTATCACTAATGGGGATAAAGGCTGCATGGTTGTGGAGAACAAACAGATTGTTGATGTGGCGGGATTTCCGGTAAAGGCGATCGATACTGTGGGTGCTGGGGATGCTTTTGCGGGCGGTGTTTTGTTTGGAATTACTAATGGTTTGAGTTCTACACAAGCGGCGCGCTGGGGCAATTATTTGGCTTCTATGGTGGTGCAGATTCACGGGCCGCGTCTGGAGGGTTCTCAGGCTCATCTTTTGAGTGAGGTGATTTCTGGTTAGGAATTGAAATGGGCGATCGCACTTTTTTTCATAAAGGGCGATTCCCTTCCGGATAGCTTCGCTTCACGCTCTTTTTTGAACAGCAGATGAATGCGGATGAACGCGGAGGGATTAAGGGCGATCGCACCAAATATACCTGTAGGGGCAATCCCCCCGTGGTTGCCCCGTCAGCGCTGGGGCGGGCACGGGGGCACCGCCCCTACAGTCAAATCGATTGAGTACGCAATGGCACTAGCGTCAAACGGGTAGGCGATCGCGCCAAATATACCTGTAGGGGCAATCCCCCCGTGGTTGCCCCGTCAGCGCCGGGGCGGGCACGGGGGCACCGCCCCTACGGTAAAATTGAATTGAGATCATAATTGAATTATCATGAAGTACGACGCTGCTAAACATCATCGGCGTTCTATTCGCCTCAAGGGATATGATTATTCTCAAGCCGGAGCTTATTTTGTCACTATCTGCATTAATGGTGGTTTACATACATTAGGAGAAATCCGCAATAGCCAAATATATCTAAGCAAACCAGGGCTGATGGTGCAAACTGTGTGGAATGAATTGCCATTGCATTATCCAGGTGTAGAAGTGGATGCTTTTGTGTTAATGCCAGATCACTTTCACGGAATTATTATTTTGACGCCAGACAATATTTCTGGCGATAACCCTCAGAAACCCATGACATTGCCAGATGTGGTTCACCGCTTCAAATCACTAACAACTGCTAAATACCGACATGGTGTTGCGAATTTATGTTGGACACCTTTCCCCAAAAAATTTTGGCAGCGTAACTATCACGAACACATTATTCGTGATGAAGAATCTTGCGAAAAAATTCGTGAATATATCCTCAACAATCCAATCGCTTGGGAAGATGAGCCTTTGCATCTAGAAAAATACCACCCCCAACCAGATATGTAGGGGCGGTGCCCCCGTGCCCGCCCCGTCTGGGTGTAAGGGCAACCACAGATTGATCGCTCTTTTTGTGTTAAGGGCGATCGCACTTTTTTTTACCGCACATGAACACCGATGGATGAGGGGGGAAGAAAGGGCGATCGCACTTTTTGTCGTAAGGGCGATCGCACTAATCCGATTATCCTAAATCACTGGCAGATTGATGGAGACAAAACTACCGCTTAGCTGACTTGGAGATACGCCGACAACAAGACCTAAGATTTGATTTGAACCTGCAATTTTGATGACAGTATTTCCCTCCTCGAAGTTCAAAAGTAGGTTAGATTCTGTTAATCCTTCTGTCAGTCCTATTTTATCTGCACCTAATTGGAAGTCTAAGATAGCATCTGGCAGGAAGTCGGCAGTTACAGCCGCATTTCTTGGTAGTACAAAGGTATCGCTGCCGGGGCCGCCTATTAAGATATCTCGACCTAAATCGCCGCTGAGGGTGTCATCGCCTTCGTTACCTTTCAGGCGATCGTTGTCAGTACCGCCTAAGATAATATCGTTACCCTGACCTCCAAAGATATTGTCATTTCCGCTGTCGCCAGTGAGGATGTCTTGACCTTTATTGCCGTAGATGATGTCATCTCCGCCAAGTCCGGCAAGGGTGTCATCGCCAGCGAAACCAGCCATGCTATCTGCTGCGTCTATGCCAACTAGATTGTCGTTTTCAGGGGTTCCTAAAACTTGACGCAGTGGAGGACGAGTTGGTGTAGGTGTAGGTGTTGGTACAACGTTATCTGTCCCCGATTCAGTACCGTCATTGGTGACTGTAGTGCTGGCGAAATCGACATCATTGGAGATGTCGGGGTCGTATGTTTTACTTGTTATGCTAGAAGTACCGGTGATGTTTCCAGTTGTCGGCGCGGTAACGGTTATGCTAACAGTTGAAATTTGACCTTTGGGTACATCGCCGAGGTCAAAAGTTAGTTCATTTCCTGACTGCTTGGTGGGGGCGATATTCGCGGAAACAAATTTAGCACCCTCTGGCAAGGTTTCGGTGAGGATTGCACCTTTAGCGTTATCAGTGCCGTTGTTGATGACTGCAACGGTGTAGGTGACGTTGCTTCCCGGTATGGCTGTATCGCGATCGGCTGTTTTAGTGACTGATAAATCTGCTGATTCTGTCACCTTAATCGGCAGCGGTGCGTAGCTGAAAACAGGTGCGTTGTTTTCATCCATCGCCATTGCGTAGACGTAGTAATCGCCAGTGGGTAAGCCTTGAGTGTTCCAGACGAAGTTGCCTGCACCGTCTTTTTCATCCAGTCCATCTTTGATGAGGATGCCATCGAAACCTTGGTTGTCATTGTCGTAGAACAGGCTAACTTTGGCATTGGAGTCAGAGTCAAAGGCGTTGTAATTGATGGTGACGTTTTGCCCGGTAACGTCTGTAGATGGGGCAGTCACTTGAACAGTAGGAGCTTTACTATCCCTAAAAGCGTTGTAGCGTATATTTCCTAAACCATTAGGATTAGCTAATTTGAGATCCCAAGTACCAGGTTCAGGGTTGCGGACAATAACAGCCTTGGTTTTCTCTCCCGTGAGATCGTTAACAATTGCAATTTTGTCAGTAGGGAAGTTACCTTCTGTGAAAATAGTATCATTTGGTGCTACTACCTCAATTTGTGCATTACTTGTCGGATTTTCCCAGTCGGCGCCAAGTAGAATCCATTCTGTGCCCTGAGCAACGGGGAAACTATTAGAAGTGTCCAAAGTTGAGCTGGCAATTTTGATGTTGCTTGAGCTTAAATCAATTTGCTCGGCCGTTCTACTGATGCTCTCTAGCTCTTTAGGACCCAGAGGCTGAAGTTCGCCTTTACGGTAGTAAAATCTGGTTCCCACATTAGTCAAACCAACATTTATTAGTGGTAGGTTGATTTTACCCCAAGTGGTAATGAAGTCATCATCTATTGACTCATTGTTGCGATACTGGAATTGAAAATTACCCGACGCAATCTCTCTATTTCTGAAGAATCCGAACAAATCTGCATCAGGTAATTTTAGCTTGCCCACACCTGATGCGTCTGTATCAAGTGTTTTAGTATTTGTGGTTAAATTAACGGACCCGTTGATTGTGTTATTAAGTAAACCTGCATTTCCTTTGACCTTGATGTTTTTTTCAACAAAATTCAGGGTAACTTCACCTTGAGCATTGAAGATCGCATCATTAATGATTGCTAGTTTTCCACCCAAAGTAGCTTGTTTATTAAATTGACTTCTGCCTTCGACTTGAAGATCGAAAAGTGTAGCTTCAATGGGAGTTTTAATGCCAAAGACTTCATCAAATTCTTTCCCTACAGGTATCAAAACTTTTGGACCGTATGAAAATCCTAAGCTTCCTCCCAGTTCAATGGGTTCACTTGTAGATGAGGCAAGATTGTTAACGGTGAACTTTCCCCTCTGTAAAAAAACAGATTGACCAAGAGGAGGGATAGGGGGCGTGATAGCAAAGTTGATATTGTCAACCTCGGCAGCAAAGCTGTTAAGTTCAAATTTCAAACCTTTCGTGAAACCAAATTCTAAGCCTAAAGCTTCACCTACAAGTTGTTCTCCGGCTTTAAATGGACCTGGAAATGGTGATTGTGGCGCGAAAGGTAAATTTACCTTTCCCTTGGCAGTGAAATCTCCTTTATCAGTATCAACACTGAATAATAGTTCATTGATTCCCCAACCTCCCGGCAGGCCAACATTCTTAATAGAGGCTACTCCTTTGAGACCTGGTTTGCCATCTTTAAGCTGCAAGTAGTTATCACCAGCAAGATCAATAGTAATTTCTGGCTTTAGTTTAAGAAGTGGACCTGCTTTGGTAAATGGTTCGGCAACAAGCTTGCCTTGAATTTTGAATGTTTTTTCGGCCGGAATATAGGATAAGTCAACGTCTGTTTGGGTAATATCAAAGAACTCATTGAAAAGTTTGTACTTTTGACTGGGTAGAGATATTTTACCGCTGAAACCTGTCCGAGGCCCATTTTTATCAATAAAGAGTGAGTTTGGTCCACCACCAAGCACTATTCTAGCTCCACCCAGCCCTTCCGGAAAGGTGAACTCGCTCCCAAGGGCAATCTCATTTGAGTTGAAAGTTAAACTTGTAAAATCGATATCTACGCCACCCGGCTTAAACTGACCAGGTAAACCTCTGAGATCGGTGAGTTCAGATGTAGTGGCATTCCCAACGTCAATAGCAAATTTGCCTTGAAACAGAGGTTCTGTTACATTTCCAATATTAGAAAAAACAGTCCCATCAACACTCAACTTTTTCTCATCATACTCCACTTTCCCTTGCTGAACAGTGATTAATGGGAATGTTCCATCTTTGCGCCCGATTTGGATAGTACCCGATGCTTCGTAGCGCTTGGTTTTATCGTTGAATGTGAATTGACCGTTAACTACCTTGAATTTCAGCGGATCTAGATCCACTTCACCACTAGAATCGGGTTTGGGAATTTGACTCGGAGGTAAAGTTGAAGTCGGAGTTGGAGTTGGAACCGGAGTGGGATTTGAAATTGGGGGTGTTGGAGTCGGAGTCGGAGTTGGAGTCGGAGTCGGAGTTAGGGGAGTTGTTGTCGGAGTCGGAGTTAGGGGAGTTGGTGTCGGAGTCGGAGTTGGGGGAGTTGGTGTCGGAGGTGTCGGAGTTGGGGGAGTTGGTGTCGGAGGTGTCGGAGTTGGGGGAGTTGGTGTCGGAGTCGGAGTCGGTGTTGCAGATGGAATAGACGATGCTCCCCCAATTAGATCGCTAACACCCGTTAAATTTTTATCCAGTGTACCTGTTCCCGTTGTGGAATTGATAGTAATTCGCTTTCGATCTTCCGTGAAACCGATAAGATTGCCATTTTCAAATGACAGACCAAAAACATTTGTAAAGCCAATATCACCTATTTTCGTTATTTGACCTGTCAGGGATACGGAAAACAAGCTATCGTTTGTTGAGCCGTTTGATGTGGCAAAAAATTGATTATTAGCAGCATCAAATACTAAGTCACCACTACTTTCAAAGTCTGACCCCAAGTTGGCGACTAAATTTGCTGCGCCGGTACTGCTATTAATGGTGTACAAATTAGAACCACCAGCACCATAAAGTATATTGTTGGCAAATTCTAAAGCATTCAACCCAGCAAAAAAACCTAAACCAAAGTTGCCAACAAGTGAAGCAGAGCCTAAATCTCGATCTATTTTATATAAATTGTCCAACGTAATTCCGAAAAGCTCACCGCTATTAGATAAGGCAATGTCAGAGAAATTTAGGTTACTTGTTGCTATTTGTGAAAAATTTCCTAATGTTCCATCTACTGTTCCGATTTTTCCATCTCGCGTAGCAATTATAGATTCCGTCATAATCTCATCTCCTCAAAAATATAGTTGCGTCAAAACCAGCAAAGCCCGCCTAGCAAGCCTTCCTAGATATCTATCAGGGCCTTCATCTGCTTTTTATGCAGTTCGCCCAGTTTTTGTAATAAAACTTTACATCGCTCCCAACAGCCGATCGGCTGTATCCCCGATCGCCCGCCAGATGCACCGTCAAACGTAGTTGACAGCAAAACACATCATTTCACAATACTCCAAAATCCTGAATCTTTATCGGCTAAACGGCTCACAATTTGGCTCAACATAAAAGGCTCATTTGGCTCATTTGGCTCATTTGGCTCACCAAATCATGTAACATTATTTGCTAAGGCAGAATTTCCGTAGAGGAGTAGCAATGGCAGGTTTGCTCAGAGCATCCGAAGAAGGGCTAAAAATCATTGACATGGTAAGACGCAATCTCGGATGGAATAAAGCAGATGAGCTCTGGTGTCAGGCTGCTCTCACTTCAAAAGCAACTTTAAAGCGATTTTGGACGCAGCAACCAATTAGACGAGAGACTTTTATACACATTTGCAAAGCTGTAGGTGTGAAAAACTGGCAAGACATTGTTGCGCGAGAAATTCAGGAACCAGAATTACTATCAGCCGCGATCGCAGATATCCCCCTAGACAGTGAAACCGATCGCACTTTCCCCCTCCCAGAAAACTTACCCCCCGTCCGAAATTGGGTACAGCGCACCAAAGAAATCGACACCTTAAAAACCCTAATTGTTGAACCCCATCTTGTAGGGGCGGTGCCCCCGTGCCCGCCCTGGGGGGTTCCCATCGCCATCTCAATTGTCGGATTACCAGGCATCGGAAAAACCACCCTCGTCAGCCAACTAATTCGCCAAATCCACACAGAAAAAACCCCCTTCACCTGCGCCGCTTGGCAATCCTTGCAATCCGCAACAGGCAAAGCACCCCCCTGCGATCGCACCATTGACTCGCTGCTATTCGCCCTCTCCAACGGCGACATCACCACCGCCGTCAATCCTCAAGAAGACTCTTTCCAAAAGAGCGAAAAACTGATAAAAATTCTCAGAGATAAGCTGCTACGCAGCTAAACCGGATAAAATAGCATTGCCTTTATTTTTGATTTTTCGCTCCCATTTAATAACC
>NZ_JAUBTB010000116.1:0-18190 GCF_036704965.1 Microcoleus sp. F10-B2
TAGATGTTTCAGCCTATTTTACATTTTTTTGTGTACCCCCTTGACAATTTGCACTTTTTCTTAACTTGTCACAAATGTCCGTTGCCGAACTTCCTTCTATAGCAAAACCATTTGATTTGTAACCAATCGATTCAATCATCACAAGCGTTTCAGGTTATTCTACATTCATGACTCAAATAGACTTGCTATATATCATCAATGCCCTTTTGTTCTATCCCAAACTTCTCCAATCCAATAAAAAACTGCAATCCCGCAAAAACTATATAAAAAATCTTCAATACTAGCACTGCGATTTGGTAAAATGGCTTGCAGCATTTCTTCCGCAGCAGTGAACATAGTAAAAATTGCGGGCCCGAAAGGAATTGAATAATTCAACAAATTCATCTTTTTTTTGCCAGTTGCTCTATGGCACAAAAAAGATGCTATTCCGTACAAAATAAAGTGACCGAGTTTGTCATAAGGCGGATGAGCGAGAGGAAAGTTGACTAATTTCCCCGTACCTGCTAAAAGCATGATACTGAGAAGAATTAAAACGTACACAAAGCAAGCAATCACCCAGAATTTTTTTGAGAAGTTCATCTTGTTTTTTGCCAATACCGACTAGACACCAACCACGTCCGCGCCACGCGAAACTAATATCAAATCTGGTTAATTACGCATTGTCTTTGTAGCCGTCTGCCTACACGTAGCAGCCGCTCAAATTTAATTTGTTCTCACTGTCAAAACTTGCGGAGGCGACGCATCGGGCGGATAAATAAAATCCACTTCTACAAGTCGCTTTTCTCCCGATTTTATCTCTAGTTTTACCAAAGGTTCCCCCTGCTGTCCCCGCCGCTGCACTAAATGCACGTAGCGAGTTTGAGGCACTTTATTTTCATCAGTATAGCGCACTCGAACCGTCCCCCTAAAAAAAGTTTGAGGTGCCGGAGGTTCTAAAAAATTAAGTCCTCCTGAAGTTAATTTGTCTGTCTTAATTGGAGTTTGAATTGCCACAGTTACAGTTTGATTTTTGCTGGTAGAATTGTACAGCGGCAAGCTGAGATTGTATTGAATTCCGTAATTGCCGTGGGCGCGGTATGCTGTATCTGGGTAGCGGACTAGCATTCTCGCACTTTGCACTTGATTGGTGCCCAGCATTCCGCGCGGGAGGCTACTTAATGGGTAGGAAAATGCTGTTCCGGGTTGGGGAATTGCTAGGTTTGAGGTGGCGGGGTTGTCGGAGAGAAGTGCTCGCCATTCTGAACCTAATGCTACACCGGCAACTCGGCCGTAAATTAGTTGACCTTCGGTGATTTCGGGCGGTGTGGGAGCTCGATCGCGCGGCCCGGCTATATTACCATTGTCTAATAAGTTTTGCCATTCTGCTAAGTTGGGCGATCGCTCGTTTCCCTGTCCGTTTCCCTCTGGGTCAACTCGGGCAAACATCGCCAGACTGGCAACATAGACTATACCATCGCTGCGTAACCGCATCAAGGTCGATCGACCATTAAGCGGCGGTTTCAATTCTCGCACCGGTATCGGATGATTCATCAAAAGCTGGCTTTTTCCAGGGGGAATAATTAACTGCCCAGGAAAATCAGACTGTCTCCTTCCTCTGAGAATATCATTCACAGCGCGACTTCCCGGCCCCGCGTAAATATTACTGTTTGAATTATCGACTTGCGGCGGTAATTCAATAAAAGGTGCATCGGGTTGACTGAGATAACTCGCAGCTTGCAATATATCTAATGTTACAGGTTTATTGCCCGGATTGTAAACAATTACTCCTTGATACAATGTTCGCAAATCTTCCGGGGAAGGTGCGCGGGCTATGTGGTGGGCAAATATGTCGAAACGTCCTTGAAACGGAAAGTTTAAATGTGCCGCCGGAAATCTTTTACCATCTGGGGGAAATGTCGAAAGCAAAATTCCTTCTTGCAGCACTACTTCTGGACTATTGCTGTTAAATACTGGTATGTTGTCTAACTGTCCGGGGAGAGGCCGCACTTCTTGGATTTGGAGGATTTCTTGAGGTGCGGGAGGGGTTTGGGCTAAGGGGATGATTGATATAATTGGCAGCATTTTTGAGAGGAGTTTTTTTGACCGCAGAGGGCGCAGAGGAAGAGAGGGAAGAGAAGAGTCCGTAAATATTCGCGTTAGTGCGGGTTTGGTACGGAGATTTTGCTCACTTATAGCAGATAGTGGGATTTTTACCTTGCCCACTGTTGTAATATGTAATTGTAAAATTTGGCGGTGTCTACTTGCTCCATTGCTTGAATTTTTCGCCCTCCTATTTTAATTTTTGTGCGGCCTTGGCTGATGCCTTCGGTAATAATTTCTGTTTCCCATTTTCGCAGTTGGTAAAATTCTGGATGCGCTAAATAAGCAGTTGCCAAAATGTCCCAAAAATAGTAATCTTGAGATATTGCTAGGGCATAACATTGTCCGGCTAAGTCGGAAATTGGATATTTGCGCTGTTTTGCTAGGAGATTGGAAAATTCTACAGTCAGCGGTACGTTATTGGTGATGTCTAAAGGACACATGACAACGGGAATTTGGGTTTGCCAAATTCTCTCGATTGCTATCGGGTCCCAGTAAGCATTCCATTCCGCCGACATATCTTGTCCGGGTTCCATATCTTTGCTAACATTGCCGATAACATTGAGGGCGCCTCCCATCCAGACAATTTCTTGAATTTTGCTTTCAATTTCTGGCGCGATATCTAAAGCTTGCGCTACTGTTGTTAACGGCCCCGTTACCATTAATGTGACTGGTTCGGCTGCATCCCGCAAAACTCGCACCATAAAGTTTTGTCCGGGTTCTGATATTAACGGCGTGTCAATGGTTCCTTTTTCATTTAGAATGGGAAGTCGATCGACTGCAAAGGAATCTCGCCTAAATAACACCGGAAATGGATTCAGTCCCCGCACGGTACTCGCCGCCACCGGAACTTCTGAACGCCCCATCAAATCGAGGATTTTGCGCGTTGCACTCACCGCCGGTTGAATGTAGCAGTCCGCAGGAGTTACAATTACTCCCAGAGTTTCGACTTCCTCCATTGTCATCAGCAACACGACTGAGAGATAGTCGTCAACTGCACCGTCGTGATCCATTAGTACGAGTTTTTTAGACATTTTGCTTCCCCGGTGACTGAATTACTGTAAACTATAAATATTATTTTTTTTGTGCGAGAAACACAACTGCCTCAACTATATGAATACAGTATCACCTTACGGCTCTTGGAAATCACCTATTTCTTCCGATTTAATTGTTTCTGGAACTGTCGGACTCGGACAAATTGCTATTGACGGCGATGATATTTATTGGGTTGAGGGAAGACCTTCGGAAGCGGGAAGAAGCGTCCTCGTGCGGCGCACTCCTGATGGTAAAATCAGCGACGTGACACCGCATCCTTTTAATGTTCGCACTCGCGTTAACGAATACGGCGGCGCTTCCTTTGCAGTTGCTGGCGGTGTTGTCTATTTTTCTCATTTTGCCGACCAACGTATTTATACTCAAACATTAAATTCTCAACCCGAACCTCTGACACCTGCTGCTAATTCGCGCTATGCAGATGCGATAGTTGACAAGCAAAGAAATCGCCTGATTTGCGTGCGCGAAGACCATGCAGGTGAGGGCGAACCTGTCAATACTATTGTTAGCATTAATTTAGATAACGGCGAAGATATTCAAATCTTAACTCAGGGCAATGATTTTTATGCTTCCCCACGTTTAAGTCCCGACGGTTCTCTACTTTCCTGGATTTGTTGGAACCATCCCAATATGCCGTGGGATGGCACAGAATTGTGGGTAGCAGAAATTAATGCTGATGGTTCTTTAGGTGAAAAATACTTAGTTGCTGGCGGGGTTGAGGAGTCGATTTTTCAACCGGAATGGTCGCCCGATGGAGTTTTGTATTTTGTTTCTGACAAGTCGAACTGGTGGAATTTCTATAGAACCGTCAATCCCCGCTTGCCGAGAGAACAGCAAGAGGTTGAACCTCTGTGCGAAATGGCGGCTGAATTCGGACTTCCTCAGTGGGTTTTTGGAATGTCTACTTATGCCGTTGTCTCGGAAAGCAAAATTATTTGCACCTACACTCAGCAAGGCAAGTGGCATTTAGCGAGTCTTGATTTAACGACTAAGCAGTTGACAACAATTGAAACGCCTTACACTGATATTTCGTCGGTCAAAGCGCGGGGACAAATAGTTGTTTTTCTTGCAGGTTCGCCGACTGAATCTACTGCTATTGTACAATTAAATTTAGCAACAAGTCAACGGTCAATATTGCGCCAATCGAGCAATTTAAGCATCAATGCCGGTTATCTTTCTGTACCGGAACCGATTGAATTTCCCACGGAAAACAATTTGACTGCTTTCGGTTTCTTCTATCCCCCGAAAAATCAAGATTTCGCAGCGCCTGCGGGTGAAAAACCCCCGCTTGTTGTCAAAAGTCACGGAGGCCCAACTGCTGCTACTTCTAGCAGCATGAATTTGAAAATTCAATATTGGACGAGTCGCGGTTTTGCCGTACTTGATGTTAATTACGGCGGCAGCACTGGTTACGGTCGAGAATACAGAAAAAGACTGCAAGATAGTTGGGGAATTGTCGATGTTGACGACTGCGCTAACGGTGCTAAATATTTAGCTGAAAAAGGTTTAGTTGATGGCGAAAGAATGGCGATCGCCGGAGGCAGTGCAGGGGGGTACACTACTCTGTGCGCTCTTACTTTCCGCGATGTTTTTAAGGCAGGTGCGAGCTATTATGGAGTTAGCGATGTGGAAGCTTTGACAACCGAGACTCACAAATTTGAAGCGCACTATCTGGATGGATTAATCGGGCCTTATCCTGAAAGAAAAGATTTGTATGTAGCTCGTTCGCCGATTCATTCCGCCGAACGTTTATCTTGTCCCGTTATCTTTTTTCAAGGATTAGAAGATAAAGTGGTTCCCCCCAATCAAGCGGAAATGATGGTAGAGATATTGAAAGCTAAAGGTTTGCCGGTTGCTTATGTTGCTTATGAAGGGGAACAGCACGGTTTTCGCCGCGCTGAAAATATCAAAAGAACTCTTGACGGCGAATTTTATTTCTATTCGCGGGTTTTTAAGTTTGAGTTAGCTGAACCTGTGGAGGAAGTGCAGATTTACAATCTTTAGAAAAAATTAAGATTGCAGTTACTATGTCTTCGCTCAACGGCGACTGCAATCTTTAAGCATAATTTGTGCATATGGAATGTGATGTCGTTCACAAATTTTGCTGTTTACTATCACAGTTTTTTGCTGTTTATTGTCACAGTTATTAAGGCCATACACTGACAAAATTTTAAAGTGCGATCGCCTTTTGTTAATGCAGAAACGCCCGATCGCGCCATCGTCGAATTCAGACTCAACCGCTATGCAAACTCCTATCCACCTGATTCCATCTGCTTTGGCCGAGCTGTTTGCCGAAGTGAATCATAATGGCTACATTACTCTAGCCGATCGGTACGGTTTGATGGCTGCTATTTTTGACGAAAATTTGACGGAGGAAGACAAACGCTCGATCGATCGACTCCTGCGCTCTGTGTGCCGGGGAAAGATCAAATTAGTTAACGAATTGTCTATGATCAGGTAAGTGACGATAATTTTCCTTAATAGTAAATTTAAACATCTCAACAATCAAAATAATTAAAAAAAAGCCCCAATTGTCTCGTAATTGGGACTTTGAGAGAGGAAACTATTTTTAACTTTTGAGCGATATAGAACTTATATCAATTCCGCTGGCATCGGAATAGTTAAATCCAGTCAACAGTCAACAATCGCGGAGGGATATTACAACCGAAGTTGAGAGAATTCATCTGCGTTAATTTGTGTTTATCTGCCCTCATCTGCGGTTAAAAAAAGATAATTTGTCTGGCCGCAGATGGCAAGGGATTGACGCTGATTCACGCAGATGAAGACAAAAGAGATAGGAATAATTCCGATGCTAACAGATTTGATATTACGGAAAAAAAAGGTTGGGCGCGCGAATTATAGTCGTAGGGTGCGCTGCACCTTACATAATTATACCATTTCTCTAAAATCGTGCAACACTCTTCGACCCCCCTAGCCCCCCCGCTGCATTGCGGGGGGAACAAGAATACTGTTGCATTCTTTTTTAAAATTGGTATTAGATTCTGGCCCAACAACCAGCGAACAAGTTTAACGCGCAGGTATAGTTGTCGCCAACTGTAACTTACTCAAACTTTCTTCAGGCTGAACATCCATCTGATAGCTGAGTGCCGAAGGAATCCCGAGCACGCAGCAGGGAAAATTATTGCCTAGTTCCCTAACCAGCGAGTGGTTTGCCGAATCGCAGCCCAAGAAAAGTAAGTTTGCTGATTCTAATTCCACCACATTTCTCAGTTCTGTAGCAACCCGCCCGATGCGCAAATGAGCTTTGAATAAACCGCGCCATTCCTCAGCCAAACAGCGCGCTTGCCACAGCAACTTATCTGCTACCTCATACTCATTCTTTTGACCAAAAATTTCTTGAAAATAATGCGGATAGATCCAATTTTTGGGCTGGGATACCGATTGGATTTCGGTTGGTAAAGCGATCGCAGGCGCTGCACAATTAAGGGCGAATGTCTCCTCTAAATTAGACACTTTCTGCTGTGCAGCCAAGGCATTTGCTACGGCAAATTTGCAAGTATCTTCGCGGTAACTTTTTGGCGCTTCGTCGATCGCGTATACGACTTGAACCGTGACTTCTTTAGTTGTTACTAAACGAGTTTGATGCGCCATCCAAAGGGTAATATCCAGAGCGATTTGACTTTGGGGAGAACTGTTGTAACCGACAATAAAATTGATTGTTTTTGCCTGTTTTGGAGATTTTGATTTCTTAGAAACTGGTAATGTTGGCTCCGGCAGCAACACCATTTCTTCTGCTAAATTTTGGTATCCCAATGCACTTTCAAAACGTGCTAACATTGTTTTGAGATTCACAGGCTTAACCTCTCTTAAGTGAATTTTTATGTCGATCCGTCGGGTATTATTCGTCTTGAGTAAAGTAGCGATCGAGAAAATTCAAAGCATAGTTGCGCAGTTCGTAATAATCCTTCGATTCCCGCAACTCCTGGCGATTGCGCGGGTGCGCAAACGGCACTGACAAAATCTCTCCTATTGTCGCCGCCGGGCCGTTTGTCATCAGCACAATGCGATCGGACATATAGATAGCTTCATCCACATCGTGAGTAATCATCATTGCAGCTTGTCTGTGATTTTCCCAGATATCCAGCACCTGTTTCTGCAACTTGCCGCGAGTTAAAGCATCAAGGGCTCCAAACGGTTCGTCCATTAATAACATTTTCGGTCGAATCGCCAAAGCTCGCGCAATCCCAACCCGCTGTTTCATGCCCCCTGAAATTTCATCTGGATATTTATCGGCTGCTGCCGTTAAGTTTACCATTGCTAGGTGTTCGTTGACAAGACTAATCTTCTCGGGACGGCTAAGACTTTGCAAAACTTCATCAACTGCCAGCCGAATATTTTCCCGCACCGTCAGCCAAGGCAGCAATCCGTAGTGCTGAAATACCATCATGCGATCGGCTCCCGGTTTGCGGATTTCTTTTCCTTCCAGTGTCACTATTCCCCCGCTCTGTTTTTCCAAACCTGCCACTATTTTCAGCAGCGTTGATTTGCCGCAACCAGAGTGACCGATTACCGAAATATATTCGTTTTCTCCAATACTTAAATTGATATTTTCCAAAACGCTAAATTCGCTGCCGTCAGCATTTTTATACGACTTGAACAAGTTGTCAATTTCCAGAAAAGCGGAGGGGTTAGGGACTTGGCTATTAGTGTTGATTGAAGTAGCAGTATTTTGAGTCATCTGATGTACCTGGTAATTGTTTATTGGTTATTGATTATTGAGCTGGGGGCGGGTTTATTCAACCTATCTCCACCCTTTGAATTTCTGGGCGAACCCGCCCCTACAGGATTGATAATAATGGTGTTTTTCGGTGAATTTCAACGGAGATTGGGCATCCCCAAGCTATAAACTCGTAGGGGCAGGTTCGCCAACAGCCTCAAAAATTGCTTCTAGATTAGATAAACCCGCCCCCACCCCGAAACTCTACCGTCACTTTCAACCCCTGGCAGAAGGCTAGGAAAAAGGGCAGATTTAAGACTGAAAAAAAGACTGAGGGCGGTTGGCTCGAATTTCAAAACTATTCAAATAACCCACGAGATCGCTAGGATCGAATGCCTTTTTGTCAATGAAAAGTTCCGCAGGTTCCACTTGGTAATCCTCCTTCGGACAATCGATCGCCATTTCGGCAACAATCTTGCGGTAAAGGTCGGTTCTCCAAGCTTTTTTAGCTAATTCCTCAGCATTTTTTGGCAGTTCTTTAATTTGTCCCCAGCGAGCGGCTTGAGTCATCAACCACAGGCTCTGAGACTGCCACATAAATGTTGAATGATTTCCCGGTATTTGAGGCAAATTCTTAGGAATGTCATAAAAAATAGTTGCATCTTCCGATTGTACGGTGCGGTCTTTTCCGTCAAACCCTCCATAGTTGTAGTCCCCAACAATTGCGGGTCGCGTAAATTTGTCTATCGCCCCTTTTTTCGGTTTCGCCCCCGTAAACGACCGCTCAGTCAGCAGCGCCGATATTTCACTGCGATTTTCCGGCTTGCTGCAATACTGACAAGCTTCCACCATTGCCTTAACCAGCGAGTAATAAGTCTTCGGATTTTCCTGGATGAATGATTGCATTACTCCCAAAAGGCGATCGGGATGTCCCAGCCAAACTTCCTTGCCTTGCACGAAGGTAAAACCCACTCCCAAATTGCCTTGAATTGCCCGCGTATTCCAAGGTTCTGCCACCATGTAAGCCTGCATTGCGCCAATCCTGATGTTCGTTACCATCTGCGGCGGCGGCACAATAATTACCCGAAATTCTTTGAACGGATCGACACCTGCCGCCGCCGATATGTAGCGGACAAAGTATTCGTAAATCGCAGAACTCAGCACCACTGCCCAAACTCTTTTTTCTGACGGCTGACTGTCAAAAAAAGCTCGAAATTGTTTGCCAAATTCTTCAAAATTGCCGTTGTATTCGTGCCACGGGCGCAAACCGAAATCCCACATAGCTTTGTTCATCGTCATGGCGTTGCCGTGGCGGTGAATTGTCATTGCCGCGCACAGGGGTGCGTGCCGCGCTCCTTCGGCGCCAATTCGGGCGTTTGTGACGGCGCCGGATACGACAGGGGAGGCATCGAGGCGGCCGAAGATTACGCCGTCGCGGGATGTTGCCCAGCTTGCTTCGCGGTTGAGTTGGACGTTTAAACCGTATTTGCGGAAAAAGCCTTTTTTCCAAGCGATCGCAAATGGCGCGCAATCGTTAACCGGCACGTATCCTACGGTTAAATTGGGTTTTTCTAAGGTTCGGGAATCGACAACCGGCTTTACTGCTTCGGCTTCTTCAGTGAGTCCTTTTGCCGATCGATCCGCGCTAATTCCACAACCAGATAAAGCTATTCCCGCCGCCGCCATTCCGATTCCTTGCAAAAACTCTCGGCGGTTCCATTCATTGGAAAATTTGTCACTCATACAATTTTAGATTTTAGATTTTAGATTTTAGATTTGAAGTTGTAGTTGTAGGGTGCGTCGCCACCAACCATCACAAACAAAAATCGACCATCGATGAGCGACGCACCTTACAGTTGACAGTTGATAGTTAACTGTTCGCTGCTGACTAATGACTGATGACTACTGACTAATGACTAATGACTCTTGATCGATCGATGCGTGACCAATTCCTGAACTTTGTCAACAGCAGCGTCGAGCAACAATCCAGTTAAGCCAATTACAAACACCGCTAAAAATACCGAACTCAGGTTCAAACGGCTCCATTCATCCCAGACAAAAAAGCCAATTCCCACACCGCCTGTCAGCATTTCCACCGCCACAATCACCAGCCAAGCAATTCCCAAACTAATCCGCAAACCTGTAAAAATGTATGGCAAACTCGCCGGCAAAATTATTTTGGTAATTCGCCTCCACTGCGGCATTTCCAACACTCGCGCCACATCTAGATAATCCTGGGAAACGCTAGAAACTCCCAAAGCTGTGTTGATAATTGTCGGCCACAAAGACGTGATAAATATGACAAAAATTGCCGACGGCTCTGCTAAATTAAAAATCGATAAAGCTATAGGCAGCCAAGCTAGCGGCGACACCGGTTTGAAGATTTGAATCAGCGGATTGAGCGCCATCATTGCCGGTTTCGACATCCCGATCGTAAATCCCACGGGAATTGCAACTGCTGCACCCAGGAAAAATCCCACCAACACCCGCCGCAAACTCGCTAGCAACAGCCAGCCAATGCCTAAATCTCCAGGCCCGCGCTGATAAAATGGATGGAATATGTAATCTAAATTAGCGATTAACGCCTGATACGGAGTGGGAATCAAATCGCTGTTGAAGCTGGCAACAATCCACCACACACCGAGAATTCCTAAAAAACCAGCAGCAGGTAACAAAACAGTATCTCGGATGACAACCGGTTTGACCCGCTTCCACGCTGCAACTCCTGCAAGTGCGATCGCAGATAAATTAAGCTGTACGAACATTTCAATCTCCTTCAGAGTCAGGGCAGGTACAAGAATCTTGAACAATACCAACCTGAGACACTGACGAAGCCAAACTATCTTGTTCAGAAATTTGGCTTTTCAGTCTCTTCTCAATGCCTGCGAAGTTAGCTGACGGGATAGGACTGAGAGATGTCCTTCTCCTTAGATTTCAAAATCAAAAATTACACTCTAATTTGGCAATTTTTAACTTTGGTTTTTAATTCTGTAGAGATTCGCCCCTAAAATTGGTTCCTCCGCTCCAGCTACACGCTTGGTTCGATCGCGCCGTGCTGGATTAGGCTTGACTTTTTAAGCCAATTTAACTTAAGCTAGCACGAGCTTATAATTCTGTCAATACGTCTTTAGGAGTAGCCATTGGCGATCGGCAAAGCTTAAAAGTTTAGAGAAAATTCAAAAAGTTAACTATTAAACTAACCTAGAGATATAATATGCGATCGCTCACTTGAGGTACGTGTAAGAGTCATGAGAGATTTTAGTCAAGCGCTACAAGATAAAATTGACATAATTACCGAAAACTGGATCGAAGCTGTTCGCTCCGACGAGCAAATCGAAACCGCCAAGCAACTCACCTACACTTCCGTGCGCGACAGCCTTCCCATCGTACTGCAAGCGATCGTAACTATGCTGTCCCTATCAGAAGAAAGCGACATTGGGACACTCGTAGAAGAAAGTTTAGAACACGGGACTGTCAGGGCAAAACAAGGCTACGATGCCGAAGAAATTGCGCGGGAATACCGATTGCTGCGGAGGGTAATTTTCGAGGCTATAGAGCCAGAATTGCTAAAAGGCTCAACCGCTGAAGTGAACCGAGCTTACCGCTTAATTGACGCTGCCCTCGACGAAGTAATTGCTAAATGTTTCAAAACCTATACCCAGGAAAGACTGCAAGAACTACAGGATTTGCAAAAACAATTGCAACTTACAAATCAAGAGCTGACTCGCTTATTTCGGGCCAGTCAAGAGAATCTATCTCACTTAGCTCACGAATTGAAAACCCCTCTCAATTCTATTATTGGCTACTCAGAATTGTTTTTGCGCCAAACAAACAATTCTCGACTTAAAGATTCTGCTCCCAATTTGGCACATATTGATAAAGTCCTCAACAACGGCAGACGGTTACTTAGATTAATTAACGATACTCTCGAAATCTCGCGGTACGACGCCGGACGCATAAAATTGCAGCTAACTGCCACAAATGTGCGATCGGCGATCGGCACTGTTGTCGAAATAATCGAGCCTTTGGCTAAAGCAAAAAATTTAGATATCTCCGTTGAGTGCGATCCGGTTCTCGATCGAGTTATGACAGATTACTTGCGCTTGCAGCAAATTATCACCAACTTGGTGAGCAACGCCATTCGCTACACCCAAGCTGGTACTATTAGCATAAAAAGCGAATTATTATCAGAAAAACATTGGAGTATCTGCATCACCGATACAGGAATTGGCATTGCTTCAGAAGACTGCGATCGGATTTTTATGCCCTATTTTCGAGCCGACAACTCCCTGGGAGCTTACATTCCTGAGAGTACAGGCTTAGGGCTAGCAATTGTCGCTCGATTAGTCAACCTCTTGCAAGGTAAAATCGAATTATTTTCTGAAGTAGGAGTTGGCTCTTCCTTCACTGTAATTTTTCCCTTAGAATTGCATGGAGTTGAGATTCAGGAATGACTTCAATCTCTATATTTAGATTGCCGCCTAAGCACCTTACCTATTCTTTTTTTCTCTAGCAACAAAAGCAATGACTAATGACTAATAACTCATGACTAATCACTAATGAAATCTTCAAATTAGAAACCGAATAGTTACATAAACAGCCGCCGCCAACAATTGCAACGCCATCACAGGAAGCCCGTAATGCAGAAAAGTTTGAAAAGAAATCCGGCGTCCGTGCTGTTCAGAAATTCCCGCCGCCACTATATTAGAAGAAGCTCCTACCAAAGTGCCATTTCCGCCTAAAGTTGCTCCATACATCATCGCATAAAACAGTGGCAGCACAGCAGGTGGAAACTCCCCTGCAAAATCCGGCGCCAGCACTTCGACCGGTGCAAGCCCGACATTGACAACATACTGTTTTAGCAGCGGCACCATCGCCACTACCAGCGGAATATTTGGTACCACGCTCGACATCAAACCCACAAAAAATAACAAAACTAAAGAACCCAGAAAAATATTTTTACCTAAAATCACTGCTAATATTCCAGATATACTGCCGATTACTCCGGTTTTTTCCAAACCGCCAATCAGCACAAAGATAGACATAAAAAATAGCAGCGTGCTCCAATCTAAATCCCGCAAAATATTATTAACAGAATCAATTTGGGAATGGTGAGCTAAAAGCATTGCCAAAGCAGCCCCCAACAAAGCAACGGCTGCAGGTGAAATAGGCACGGGCAGAGACTCTCCTATTACAAAAAATGTCAGCACGAAAGCTATAATTAAGCCACCTACTGCTAAGACTCGGGGATGATTAATTTTTGGGTGGGGCAAATGTTCCAAATCGTCTAAGTTCTTGTGCCAAATTTCGCGGAACAGCCAAGGCAACATAACTACTATCACTCCTACTGCAATTGCCCCGCCCAAACTTAACTTTACCAGGTAATCTGCAAAGCTCATGTTAATAGCATCGCCGACAATGAATGTCGCCGGATCGCCCACGATTGTCAGCAGTCCCGAACTGTTAGCCACAAATACCATTAAAATCAGTAACGGCACAAAATCTACACCGACTTCTTCTGCCATTGGCGGAATTAATGGTGCTAGCAGCATGACGGTCGTGGCATTGGGCAAAACTGCACAGATTGGCGTAGTAATCGCGACAATACCCAGCAAGAGATTTTTGCCTTTGCCTTTAGCCAAAAGCACCATTTGAGTGGCCAAGTATTCAAATACTTTTGTAGGCTCAAAGGCTCTCACCATTACCATGACTCCGAAGAATAAGCCCAGCGTGGCGTGACTTCGACCGATATATTCGATCGCGTTGTTTAACGTCATCACGTGGGTAAATACCAGAATCACTGCTCCCAGAAATGCCGCAACTGTTAGGTGTATCCATTCTGTAATTATTAAGAAAATTACACCGATAAATGTTGCAGCAGCGATCGCAGCTTGCACGTTTTCCATTTAGTCCCCTGAAAAAATTAAAACTTAAAATTAAAAACTCTCTGTGTGAGGAAACTTACTACTTTATGGCTTTTCTGTCAATAGGTTTAAGGGCGGATTTTGGTAGAAATAACCTGGGAGCGACTGCTCGACAGAGATCCGGCACGGGGAAAATTTTACCTCAAAACTACTTCTTTTGGCAGGGTCGCGATCGCCCGAAGTTTGGTATGGCGATCGGGCGATCGCTCAACTACAATTAAGCATGGGCAATATCTGCCAAACTCAACCCCCACGCAGACATCATGGACTACAGCCAAGTGCTCGCCGACAAAACCGATACTATCCTCAAAAACTGGATTGAAGCAGTTCGTCAGGATCGGAACATTGAAAGTGCTGACGCCTTACCGCACTCAGCAATCGAAAATCACATACCTCACCTGCTGGCGGCGATGGCAACAGTGCTTTCCCAATATCAACACAGCGAAATAAAACTAATAATTGAAGCCAGTTTAGATCACGGATTTCTCAGGGCAGAACAAGGCTACGACGCCGCAGAAGTAGCCCGCGAATACCATTTATTGCGTCAAGTAATATTCTCCCAATTAGAAGCAGAATTGCTAGCAGGAACCACAACAGACGTATTCAGAGCTTTTCGGCTCATAGATGCCGTAGTAGACGAAGCCATTGCCCAGTGTTTCAACAGCTACGTCGCTCAGAGGCTGCAGGAACTTCAACAAATCCAAACTCAACTACAACTCACAAATCAAGAACTCTCTCGCCTTGTCAGCGTCAACCAAGAAAACGTCTACCATTTGGCTCACGAACTCAAAACTCCTCTCAACTCAATTATCGGTTATTCCGAACTATTCTTGCGAAAAGAAAAATGGCAATCAGAAATCAAAGATACCCTACCAGGCATCGAACACATCGAGCGAGTATTGCGTAACGGCAGACAGTTGCTGCGCCTGATTAACGACGCACTAGAACTTTCTCGCGCCGACGCCGGAAAAATTAAACTTCACCTGCGGCAAACTAATGTACGATCGGTAATTAACACCGTAGTAGAAATGATGCAGCCAATGGCTGATGCTAAAGGATTAAAGCTCGCTGTTACCAGCGACTGCGCCCCAAAACAAGTAATCGCCGACGGACAGCGGCTGCAACAAATTGTTACCAATCTTCTGAGCAATGCCATTCGCTATACAGAATCCGGTAGTATCGAATTAAGCTGCCGCCGTGCTGGAGAAGCACATTGGGCGATCGCAATTACCGATACCGGCATTGGCATCGCCCCCGAAGATACAAACCGCATCTTTGACCCCTTCTTTCAAGCAGGAGAAGCCGGCAAACAGCACTTTCCCTCCGAAAGCACCGGTCTGGGATTAGCAATAGTATCGCGGCTCGTCACACTCCTGCAAGGCAAAATAGAGCTAGTATCAGAAATAGGAGTCGGCTCAACTTTTACCGTGATTCTCCCCCTAGAAGTTAAAATTCTCCAAGAAGTAAGCTAAACATTAAGTTCAAATTTTTACATCCGAAAATCCTATGCCCGCAGCCAACATTAGCCCTTCCACCACAGCCTTTCCCCTCACAGCCGTAGTCGGGCAAGAAGCAATCAAACTAGCCCTGCTGTTAGCAGCAGTCGATCCCGGATTGGGAGGAGTTGCGATCGCAGGCCGCCGCGGTACAGCAAAATCAGTAATGGCCCGCGCCTTGCACTCCTTACTGCCACCCATTGAAATTGTTAAAGATTCGTTTTGCAACGCCGAACCCAATGAAAATCTTGCAGAAAATCCATCTTTTCTATTGGAAGAAAACGGGCAAGATCCCCAATCTACCGATACTAATTCCCCAAATACAGAAATAATTACCTCACCATTCATTCAAATTCCTTTGGGTGTCACCGAAGACAGACTATTAGGTTCAGTCGATGTCGAACAATCAGTAAAATTCGGCGAAACCGTATTTCAACCAGGACTTTTAGCCCAAGCAAATCGAGGGGTACTTTATGTAGACGAAATTAACCTCCTAGATGACAATATTTCCAACCAATTGCTAACAGTATTAACCGAAGGGCGCAACCAAATAGAACGCGAAGGCATTAGCTTCCAACACCCCTGCAAACCTCTATTTATTGCCACCTACAACCCCGAAGAAGGGCCGCTCAGAGAACATTTGCTCGATCGCATCGCGATCGTACTTTCAGCCGACGCAGCACTCGAACTAGAAGAAAGAGTCTATGCAGTAGAACAAGCTTTATCCTACTCCAGCTCCCCCCAAGAATTTCTCAATCAATACGCCGAAGACACCGACAACCTCAAAACCCAAATCATCTTAGCCAGAGAATGGCTCAAAGATGTCAGCATTAAACGCGAACAAATTGCCTACCTAGTAGAAGAAGCCATCCGGGGTGGCGTTCAAGGACACCGCGCCGAAATATTCGCAGTCCGCGTCGCCAAAGCGGCAGCAGCCATAGAGGGACGCACAGAAGTTAACGCCGAAGACCTGCGCCGCGCCGTAGAATTAGTTATCGTACCCCGCGCCACCATCATCCAAACTCCCCCAGACGAAAACCCTCCTCCTCCCCCCCCGCCACCGCCTCCCCAAGAATCAGAACAAGAACCAGAAGAAGACGAAGACGACGAAGAAGACAAAGAAGACGAACCTCCTGAAGAACAAGAAGAGACTAGCATTCCCGAAGAATTTCTGTTCGACCCCGAAGGCGTAATTCTCGACCCCAGCGTGCTTTTCTTCGCCCAAAATGCCAACCGCCAAGGCAAATCGGGCAGCAGAAGCACCATTTTCTCCGAAGATAGAGGCCGTTACGTCAAGCCAGTATTGCCCAAAGGCCCCGTCCGCCGCATCGCCGTTGACGCCACCCTCAGAGCCGCCGCACCCTACCAAAAAGCCCGCCGCGACAGGAATTCTCACCCCCCCCAACCCCCCCTTAGCAAGGGGGGGCAACAGGCTAGTCAACCCCCCCTTAGCAAGGGGGGGCAACAGGCTAGTCAACCCCCCCTTGCTAAGGGGGGGCAAGGGGGGGTTGAGCGCCGTGTATTTGTCGAACAGGGAGACATTCGGGCGAAGCGTTTGGCAAGAAAAGCTGGAGCTTTAGTCGTCTTTGTCGTCGATGCTTCGGGTTCGATGGCCCTCAACCGGATGCAGTCGGCAAAAGGTGCAGTCATGCAGCTACTCACAGAAGCTTATCAAAGCCGCGACCAAGTTGCTCTCATTCCGTTTCGCGGAGAACAAGCAGAAGTGCTGCTACCGCCGACTCGCTCCATAGCCTTGGCCCGCAAGCGTTTGGAAAGACTTCCCTGCGGCGGCGGTTCCCCCCTGGCCCACGGTTTGACTCAAGCCGTGCGCGTGGGAGTCAACGCGCGGCAGTCTGGAGATATCGGTCAAGTTGCGATTGTCGCCATTACCGACGGGCGGGGGAATATTCCTTTGGCTCGTTCTTTGGGCGAACCGATTTTAGATGGAGAAAAGCCGGATATTAAGAAGGAATTGTTAGAAATTGCTGCCAAAATTCGCGGGTTGGGAATGCAGTTGTTGGTGATTGATACCGAGAGCAAGTTTATTTCTACTGGCTTTGCGAAGGAGTTGGCCAAGACTTCTGGAGGAAAATACTATCACTTGCCCAAAGCTACCGAACAGTCGATCGCAGCTATGACTAAAAATGCTCTGCGCGACGCGATCGGCTAAAATCCTGATACCCGCATTTATCTGCAGTTAAAAATCCACAAATTAGACTTTTGACCAAAAGTCTAATTTTTAACTCTCACTCTCCGGCGACTCACTGCCAGCGAACCCGCAATTAAACCCAACCCTACCACAGTCGAAGGCTCAGGAATTTTCACGGGCAGAGGCACCGGCCTTGCGGTTCCCGGACTCGGGCTCGGAGAAGTTGTACCTTGTCGGAGTTGACCGATTTGAGCCAGCAGCAAATTTTCTGAACCCTGCCCTGAAGCAGCGGTAAAAACGGCTCCGACATCAGCCGCAACGGCAGCTTGACTGCCGGAAATCACAGCGGCGGCAGCCAATAAAATTCCGGCGGCAGTTGGCAATAATTTGCTAGGAAAAAAGGTGGGCATTGGACATTACCTGTTTAGCATTTTGTCGATCGAACTCGATCTCTCGATCGTTAATTTTTTGGGCCTTCCCTGTCTGAGCTACCTTAGCAACTAACCCAAGCGATTTGAGATTTGAGATTTGAGATTTGAGATTATTGGGGTTTCCTGTCCCTAGTTTCAACTAAGCCCCAAATCAAAAACCTAAAATCAACTGCGGCCCCTGCTTCTAGCATAGAGTCCTCAATCCCAAATCGTAAATCCCAAATCCAAAATTGATTGAGCTCGCCTATCTGCGATTACATCGACTTTAAGCTTGCCCTCGCGGCAGATAGCGCCAGCTCTCTAAGGGATGAGAATTAAATAAAATCCACTTTTCATGACTGTTGTGGGATGGGCGTCCCGCCCGTCCCCGATAGACGGGC
>NZ_JAUBTB010000117.1:0-17608 GCF_036704965.1 Microcoleus sp. F10-B2
TCCCGCCCGTCCAGAAAGGACGGGCGGGACGCCCATCCCACAAGAACAATAAATTGTAAGTTATTTAATTCTCATTCCTTAGCAGTAAAGTGCGTTGCGCTTTCGGCGCAATGCACTTTACGGGTATTACTCGTTACCAGACTCTTCTTGGGAACCAGTTAATAAAATTCAGTTTTTGTGGAACAGGCAAGATGCCTGTTCTGAAGAATGCTTCAAGTAATGGGGTGAAAGTAAAATGCCGCTCCTAACACTGTATATGTTGCTAAAAGCAGCACTCCTTCAAGCCAATTAGAGCGCCCGTCGATACTGATTAGGTTGGCAATTGTCACTGCGATGGCAACTGCAACTACTTCAAACGGATTGAAGTTTAAATCCATCGGCTGATGAATCACTAATCCGATAATTACCAACACCGGCGCTACCAGCAAAGCAACTAGCAAGCTAGAACCCATCGCGACAGAAACTGACAAATCCATATTGTTTTTCATCGCAACTCCCACCGCAGTTACATATTCGGCTGCGCCACCAACAATCGGCAACAGAATTACCCCTGTAAACAGCGGCGTCAATCCCAATCCTTTGGTAGTTTCTTCCACAACACCAACGAAAATTTCTGATTCAAAAGCAACGGCAACAGTTGAAGCAACTAGCACCCCTATCCACAGCCACAAATTAGGTTTGTGCGTAGTAGATTCCTCTTTTGTATTTTGAGGATTTTCTGACTCTAGTTCTAGTAAGCCGACTTCGTAAAGATAGCTGTGAGTTTTTAATGAAAATAGGAGAGTTAGAGCGTAAACTGCAATTAGGACGATCGCAGTTATTAAGGAAAGATTCTGAATGGCAGAGGGTTCGACTCCATTGGAGGTGTAAATTACCATTGTCGGCAGCAGAATTGCAATCACTGCTAAAGTCATGGTGGAACCGTTCACCCGCGCGATAATTGGCTTAAATTCTTGTTCTTTGTAGCGGATTCCTCCTAGCAGCATGGAAAATCCCATCACTAAAAGCAAGTTGCTGATTATTGTGCCGGTTATGCTGGCTTTCACAATGTCAATTAAGCCGGCTTTCAGGGCAACTATGGCAATAATTAATTCCGTAGCGTTCCCGAAAACTGCATTTAATAAGCCGCCTATGGAGGGGCCTGTAACGATCGCCACTTCTTCTGTTGCTGTGCTCAACCAAATCGCCAGAGGTATAATCCCTAAAGCGGATGTGATGAAAACTGCCAGGGAACCCCAGTGCAAATACTCAGCGGCGATGGAAATGGGGATGAAAATTAATAGCGCTATGGAAAGAATCTTTTTGATTGACATAAGAACTCGGATGGTGTATGGAACAGTGAGGTCTAGTTGCCCGGGCGATCGTCAAGTTGATTTTACATGATTAAACGATCATTTGACTCACCCAAATACGCATACCAACCCCGGACTTAAGTTGTGGAGAGCAATCGCGGTTTAGACAAAAATTCTAGCCCCAGCTAGCGGCCGTGGAGTCAATCTCAAATCTCAAATCTCAACTCGACTGACTGTTGTCTATCTGAGAAAAATTGCGCCGTCATTCTGAATCCTTAAAGATGTTTTATTCAAATCTAAATCATTTGTCTCGTCTAATCTTACCTCTACTGTTCCTTCGACACCAGGTTTCAAATTGGGTTTCAAGAATGCGCCATCTTGTCGCCTAAATACAATTGAGGCGGGTAGTGTCAATGCTGGCAGCGCGACTGTTGAATTTTCCGCTAAACTCCGGCGGTTAGTCTGTCCAACTACCTGATAAAATAGTCGATCGTTGGTTTTATTAGTTAATAAAACATTGACTTTGCCATTGAGGGGAACCATCTTGCCGTCAGGAGCTCTTTCTGGTTCGTTAGTTTGGGCTATTTCGCCAGCAAAACTCGCATACTCGGTCAAAGGCAAAAAGCTGTTGCCTGCTACGGCTAAGCTGACAGCCAGTAGACTTGCCACCCAGGTTTTATCGATCGCTAATTTGCACATTTTTTTATTGACTTTGGAGCTAAAAATTCTAATAAGCGATTTTACCTGCTCCTGCGATGTTCTGACAAGTCGCCTAGGAAGTAAATCCGAGCTTTTCATACTGAGACATTTACTGTGAAGATGGAAAGTGAATATAAGAGGAATTTATAAAGATAGGGCAAATATATGTCTCAGTCTGTATGGTCGATTATTGAAGAAAAGCAAGTTGATAAGTCCCCCCAATTAACTTTTGAATAGTACCGATTTTATCAAAGGGATTCTCATGTAATATCGTTTCCGGTTGCATCGGAAGGATACTGAGGAGACGGCACTGCCGTCTCCCTACCGCGATTAATTGTAGCGACACGGAGCACTAGCAGTGTCCTGACTGTGGGTAATATTAATTCCGATGCTACCGGAGTTGATATAAAATACAAACTTTATAAAAGCAAATTAATAACCCTGCCAACAACAACAGTTTTATATATAAAAAATTGCTATTATTTATTTGAAAAATTGCAGGGTTATCTAGCCGAACACAATCTTGAGTTATGAGTATTCCCCCATCTGACATTATCAGTGAATGAAATACTGTCTCTGCCATTAGTTGAAGGGTTGATTAAAGAAGAACAAGCTCGGTTTCAGCAAAGGAATAAGGCGCAAGGAAGTTGGGCAAGGAAGCAATCTACTAGACTGTCCCGGAGGCAAAACCCGGTTGATTCACGTAATTTGGTGATATAGCAATCCTAAATGATTCAGATAAATTTGTAGGGTAGTGCCTTTCTTTGCCTACCCCCTATCTATCGGGCAACCGGGCGTGGGATTGCCCCTACAATAATTATGCAAATGATTTAGGATTGCTATATACGATCGAACTTGACAACCAGAAACCGATTTTTTTTTGTCTCATGCCTCTAAGACTGACGGGATTTAACGGATTTAACGGATCGATGTTGAGGGAAGAAAGAAGATTTTCCCAGCTTCCCACCTCTCCGACTCTCCCACTTTCCCCCTCCCGCAACAGCTATTCAACCCAACGCACCCGAACAAAATGAGCTTCGCGTCCCCAGAAGTCGTGACTTACAGAAATATCAACAATACTCAAATTAAACGGAATAGCAGTTGTGACGTACCGCTGAGCCAGAGATCCCACATCAGGAGCTAACTGAGCCGCCGCCGCCGCCGCTGCACCCAAACCTAAAAGTTGCAGAATCGGCCCCCGAGGCAGAGCTAAATTGATGCCAACAGCAAGTCCAGCCGTCAGCAGCATTGCCACCGACAAATTTGTACCGCAGCGGGGATGTACAGCTAAATCCCACTCTCCGCTGGCAATTCGCTGCAAAGCCTCGCGCACTGCCTGACGCAACTGTGCAAGGTTAACGCGGCCGTAAAGATAAAATCCTTGGTCTGTGGACATCCCGCCCAATAGCTCATTATCGGCTCTTGCTGCCGCCGCAGAGCCAGATTGACTGAGTACCCAAACAGTAGCGTGTTCCAGAGCATGAACTTGGCGCAAAGTCAAGACTTCCTTCAAACCGGGCACAAAATCGAGTTGTCGCAACAAATCAGCATCTTGAGTCCGCTGCGGGGCAAAGTCGAAGGGAAATTGGCTGGCGTGCCAAGAACTAGAAGCAGCATTTGTCGTCATCTCAAAACGCCTCCACTGATGTCAGATGTTAAATTTTCGAGGCTAGATTCACGGTTGAACGCGCTTGCCTGCGCGAAACTCTCCGGAAAACCGTCTGCCTTTAGCATCTGTAATTACTCCTCTACCGTGAGGCAGTCCCTTGCGCAATTCGCCTTGGTAGCGAACGCCGTTTGGGAAGCTGCAGCTACCTTTGCCGTCTAGCTGTTCGTTGAAAAACTGACCGTCGCAGCGCGTGCCGTCACCGCGGGTGAACACTCCCCGACCAAACGGGTTGCCTGCGAAAAACTGTCCGGCGTAGCGATCGCCGCTAGCAAAAATAAATTGCCCTTGGCCGTGAGGCTGACTGCTAGCAGCCCCGCCGCCCACTTGTTGAACAATTTCAAATGTTCCCCGGTAGCGATCGCCATTGGCAAAAATAGCTTCTCCCCTAACGATCAGACCGTTGCGGAACTCTCCCACCATACGGTCATCGTTAGCGAACAGGAATACGCCTTGACCGTTGGGCACGCCGTTGCGAAACTGTCCTTCATAGCGATCGCCCTTGGAGTAGACGTATATTCCTTGTCCCTGAGGTCGGCCGTTAACGAAATTTCCTTCATAATTGTCGCCATTCTCGTAGTTGCACTTGACTCGACCGTTGGGGGGAGAGCCTTCGCAAACGGGAGGGCGGTTTTGGGCGGAGTTTGGCGTCTGGGCCAATGACGGCTGACTGTTGGCTAGCAGGGAGAGGTATCCTGCCCCCGAACTCACCAACATCAGCATTCCGAGTTTTTGAATTGAGCGAAGCATGACTGTTCTCAATTTTCGTTCCAAGGATTAAGGTAAATTTTTCATTAAACTGGGTTTTGGGCAACTCGGGGAGATTTTTCTCCCACACTTTTAGACACCTCTACACCGTTTTCTTCTAAAATCACAACCGGATCTGCTCCTGATAGGAAATCAACCCGTTTGATCAGCACCTGCCCGCTGGCAATTCGCTGTCCTACTTTGATATATCGACTGGTTGGCTCGTTAGGTGCTTTCACAATTACCAGTATGTCATTACCAACTCTGACTACGCCACTAACTTCAACTCCTTTGGCATTGTCTGTCGAAGGCGGAGGCGGTGGGGCTGGCGGAGTCTGTGGGGGCGGTGGCGGGTTGGGGTCTTGCCAGGAGGGCGGCGGCGTTAATTCTGGCAGCTTGGGTAGACCTGGCAGTTCTCTGGTGGCGATGTTGGGAATTGTGGGAGGGCCCGGAGGGCGAGCCGCGATCGTTGGGGATCGTCCCGGTGCTCCCGGTTGTCCCGGTGCTCCCGGTTGTCCCGGTGCTCCCGGGCGTCCCGGAGTTCCCGGGCGTCCCGGAGTTCCCGGGCGTCCCGGTGCTCCCGGTTGTCCCGGAGTTCCCGGTTGTCCCGGAGTTCCCGGGCGTCCCGGGGCAGTTTGGGGGCGTGCGGTTGTGCCTCTTGGGAATGCCGGTATAGATGGTAGTCCGGGTATAGATGATGCGGGAGCTGCTGCTATATCTGGGGAGCCTGCCGGTCTAGCTCCCGGGCGTCCGGGGCCTGCTGGCTGCCGTCCGGTGGTGCCTCTTGGGAAGCCCGGTAGGGAGGGCAGTCCAGGTATAGATGCAGGAGAGCCTGCTATGTCTGGGGAGCCTGCTGGTGTAACTCCCGGGCGTCCCGGTCTACTAGCGCCGGGGCGTCCCGGTCTACTAGCACCGGGGCGTCCGGGGGCTGTTTGGGGGCGTGTTGAAATTGGCGCTCTCCATTGGGGTATGGGGGTTAACGGCAGGTTGGGAAGACTGGACACCTCTACGGGGCTTTGGGTTTGGGGAAGTTGGGCAATTGCGCCGCCGCCCGCTGCGCTTGGGCGCTGTGCTGGCGTCCACTGAGGCGGGTTTCTCTCGTCTGGCAGCTTGGGCAAATTTGGCACTTGTCGGACTGGCAGCTTGGGGATCTCGTTGCCCTGTACGCCGCCGTCTGTTCTGAGCGGTTGAGGGGGAAGGATTGAGAATGGATCGTTTGCTTGGCCGGGGATGGGGGTCTGTGGAATTGCCGTGCCGTTTAAGTCCGGTACTGTCTTTTTGGACTGGATGTCTGCTTGAGCTTGTCTTGCGCGTTCGTCGGGGTTTGTGGGTCGGAGCAACCCGGGGGGCTGGGCCGCAACTACAGGGGAGGGGAATGCCTGAGCTGCTGGGGTGGGACTGGCTGCGCCGGGAGTTCCAGGAGGGTTGGCGGCAGGTGACGGAGATGCTGCACCGGGACTGAGAGTAGGACTAGGAGTGGGACTGGCCGTGTTGCCGCCCCCGTCGCCGCATCCCCCGATCGAGAAAGCCAGCATTCCTATAGTTGCCAAATATAAAAGTTTACGCATTGCCGATCGCCCCCAAACGCCTGACTTTTAAGTGATCCAAATGGCAAGTGCAGTTGCTGCCATTTGCCGCTTTTAAGTTTACCTGTGTTTGATGGTATGCGATCGCTTTTAAATTGCCAAGTTTTCCTGATGATTTGATGTTGGAGCGGGCGATCGGTTTTCGGGAGCCGGTTAGGATATCAATGGTGGTGGTTCGAGATCTTGAATCAATCAAGGCATTCATATCATGGCAAAAGTGATTCTCAAGCGGATTTGGCGATCGGGCATTGTTTCTGCGGCCGTTTTGGCTGCTGTTGGCTCGGTAGGGGGCCGCGAGGTACATTCTCATGCACGGGCCGCATTCTCAAAAATACCTCAGAAACCGGGGTTGTTGACGAAAAACCCAGGCTTTCAGGTGAGCTTGCTGCCTCAAACCAAGGTGATGACATTGGTGTCCGATGTGAGTTCCCAGCAGATCGATCGCACTTTAACAGCAGGATCGGGAGCAGCAAGTGGCAATTTGTACTCTCAGTTTCGCAGGGGCCCGTCAAATTCCGGTGCCCAACCACCGGCGAATCAAAAGGTATTTCAAGCTAAAATCAAGCGCCGCGCTGGCGGGACGCCGGTGATTGACGTGGTATTTAACGGCAACAAGACTTTTGAGATGATTGTCGATACCGGGGCGAGCGGCACTTTGATTACTCAGCGGATGGCTACTGCACTGGGAGTGATGCCAGTGCGCACCCAGAGAGCGGGGATCGCTGACGGTAGCATTGTCGAGTTCCCGATCGGCCTGGTGCGATCGATTCGGGTTGGGGGTGCTGCGATCCAAAATGTCGAAGTGGCGATCGCCAAACAAATGGCAATTGGTCTGCTCGGTCACGATTTCTTTGGAAATTACGATGTCAAAATTAAAAAAGATGTTGTAGAATTTTATGTCCGCTAAAAGTGAGCCGAGTCAGAAACCGATTTTCGCTCAAATCCTCTGCTGTAAAGTTATTCGCCGCCGAGTCAATCGATTTGAGATTTGAGATTTGAGATTTGAGATTGACTTGCGCGAGATAAATGCTCTTTCTTGAGGATTTTCGATTTGGGATCGATCCCACTGATCGATCGCGTGGCGGGTACCACCTTTGAAATTCGCTTGTCAAAGCTGTTTAATTTATTTCTTGAGGCGGTAGCAAAACGCAGGCAAGTATGGTATTGTTTATAGTGTTTCCAGAGCCACCGATCCGTTGAACAATTCGTGAAAATGCGGCCGCCAAATCACGGTGGCTGTTGGTGAGATCGGTAAAAGTCTCCGATAAGGATTCACATTACAAGGCAAGGCAATCAATTAAACAATTTGCAAAGCCCCTCGAAATTAGTTCCCAAAATGCTGTGGCTGAGGGAATTTTGGTTGGCTTTGTTCAGCCGGAGCCTACAAAATCTGTAAACTACTGATTAGCGACAGATGTTCCGCAAAATCGGAAATCATGACGATCGAGAAATTAATTATTGTAAATAAGGTATTTGCATGGCACAAACGTCTTTATCTCCTGTAGTGCTGATTATTCTAGACGGCTGGGGTTATCGTGAAGAACAAGACGGAAATGCGATCGCCGCTGCAAAAACACCCGTGATGGACAGTCTCTGGGCCGCTTATCCCAGAACTCTGATTCACACATCCGGCCGGGCGGTAGGGCTTCCTGACGGGCAAATGGGCAACTCAGAGGTCGGTCATTTGAATCTGGGCGCGGGCCGCGTGGTTCCTCAAGAGTTGGTGCGGATCTCGGATGCCGTCGAAGACGGTTCTTTGCTCGACAACCGGGCGCTGGTTCAGCTTTGCGAGAAAGTGCGCCTTCGGGGCGGCAAGTTGCACCTGACAGGTCTTTGTTCCGAGGGCGGGGTTCACTCGCATCTGAGTCACATTTTGGGTTTGCTGCAGCTAGCAAAGGCACAGGGAATTTCTGAGGTTTGCATTCACGCGATTACAGACGGCCGCGATACTACTCCGAAAGAGGGCGTAGAAGCTTTAGCAAAGATTGAAAGTTATATAGAAAAGGTAGGGGTCGGTCGGATTGCGACCATCAGCGGCCGCTACTACGCGATGGATAGGGACAAGCGCTGGGATCGGGTGCAGCGCGCTTACGAGGTGATGACGACTGAGGTTGCGCCTGACGGTCGATCGGCTGTTGATGTGTTGCGGGCATCTTATGCTGAAGGAGTGACCGACGAGTTTGCAGTTCCGACTCGGATTTCTCCGGGGGCGGTGGCATCGGGGGATGGGGTAATTTTCTTTAATTTTCGCCCGGACAGGGCGAGAGAATTGACTCAGGCTTTTGTGGCACCGGATTTTAAGGGGTTTGAACGGCAGTTAATTGAGCCCTTGGCGTTTGCCACTTTTACTCAGTACGACCCGAAACTGTCAGTAATGGTGGCTTTTGAACCGCAGAATTTGAACAATATTCTGGGCGAGGTGATTTCTAAGCACGGTTTGCTGCAGTTGCGGACGGCGGAAACTGAAAAGTACGCTCATGTGACTTATTTTTTTAATGGGGGTCTGGAAGAGCCTTTTGCAGGGGAAGACCGGGAGTTGGTGCAGAGTCCGATGGTGGCGACTTACGATGAGGCACCCCAGATGTCGGCCGCCGAGGTGACGGATGGGGCGGTGACGGCTTTGGGAAAAGGCATTTATTCGTTTGTGGTGATTAATTACGCTAACCCGGATATGGTCGGTCATACGGGGATGATGGATGCGACGATAATTGCGATCGAAACTGTGGATAAATGTTTGGGGCGGCTGTTGGCGGCGATTAGCAAAGCTGGAGGTACGGCAATTATTATTGCTGACCACGGCAATGCTGAGCTGATGTTCGACGAGGACGGGAATCCTTGGACGGCTCACACTACTAACCCGGTTCCGTTTATTCTGGTGGAAGGCGAAGGTCTGAAGATTCCGGGTCACGGAACGGATGTTCCTCTGAGGGCGGACGGTTGTTTGGCGGATATTGCGCCGACGATTCTGGAGCTGTTGAGGTTGCCTCAGCCCCCGGAGATGACGGGACGCTCTATGATACGATCGGCTGAGTTTGAAGTTCGTGCCAATCGCACTCCGGTGCGAGTTCGATTGTAGTAGGGACGCAGGATTAGGGACAAAGGCGCCGTGCATTGGTGTCAACTTAAGCTGTCATCCGCCCAGTCCTCCCGCCCATCCGGTAGTCCGCCAGGGAATGAATTCCCTGTCTAATAGCGAAAGTCCTCTCAAGAGGACTAATGAGTTTAAAAATTCGGCGTTGCTGAATTGGGGTATGAAATTTGTAGGGGCAATCCCCCCGTGGTTGCCCCACCGCTGACAGCGTAAGCACTTAGAATTACCCCATCAGGCAAAATCATACTTGGATTCAGCAGTACCAAAAATTCTTCTTTTCAGTCCTCATAGCGAGGACTTTGGCTTTGAGGCAGGGAATTCATTCCCTGCCGGACTGCGGGTTTGACGTTAAGTTGACGCCCATGGGCTCTTGCAGTGTCTCTGCATAAATTGTGTGCGATCGACTGGATTTGATATGATGATTGATTACCGATTACTAATTACCAATTACCCCAGATTATGAATATTGTTTCTGTGTTACAAGTTATCTGGTCTTTGTCTGCTTTAGGACTTGTGGTTTTTGTATTGCTGCACAGTCCTAAAGGCGATGGCATTGGAGGGATTGGCGGACAAGCTCAATTGTTTACCAGCGCCAAGAGTGCAGAAACGAGTCTGAACCGGATTACTTGGGGTCTGTCTATTGTTTTTATGGGTTTGACTGTGATTTTGAGTGCTGGTTGGTTGACACCTAAGTTATAAGATTAGGATTTTTAACCGCATTAGCTGACGGGCGAGACGCCCGTGCCACATTAGCTCACGGGCGAGACGCCCGTGCCACATAAATAAATATTGTGGGGTGGGCTTCTAGCCCGCCCTAAAGATGAAATTTAAGTGCAGTCAGAAAAATGCGGTTGGGGAAAGTGACATTAAAACCTCGATTGCTGGCTGGTTTGGGATTGGCTTTATGTTGTTTTAGCCTGATAATTTTTACTCAGGTTAATACTCCGGCCGCGAGTCTTTCTTCTCTCCCGAATAGTTTGCCGCATCCACAGGTTCACCCTTTGCCGCCAACGCTGGCGAATTGGCAAGATTCCACGGATAGCGGTGATTATTTTGACCAGGTTAAGCCACCTAATTTCGGTCATTTGTTGTGGTCTAAGTTTCCGATTCAGGTTTATGTTGAGCGTCCAGTTGATGCTAATAAGTCTGAAGAATGGGTGGCGGCTGTGTTGGATGTTGTCCGGGAATGGGGGGTTTATTTGCCTTTGGAAGTGGTAGATAGTTCGGAGGTGGCTGATATTAGGATTTTACGTCGGGCTCCGCCTTTGCGTCAAGGGGTTTTGCGATCGCGCTCTGGAGAGGCTACCTATGAATTGTACGCCCGTCGGGATGGGGATAAAACTGTGTTATCTCATCGGTTTTCGGTTTATTTGAATCCGAATCAAGTCGGCAAGTACGTTCCCGCGACGGCGCGGCACGAGTTGGGTCACGCTTTGGGAATTTGGGGTCACAGTTTGATGGAAACTGATGTGCTTTATTTTTCTCAGGTGAGAAATCCTCCGCCTATTTCAGCGAGAGATGTTAATACTTTGAAGCGAGTTTACGAACAGCAGACTCGGTTAGGGTGGGAATTTCAGAGACTCGGCGATTGAACTCACATCTACACACACATCTACACAAATTTAAGTTCGCTTACGCGGACTTAAAAAACATAATAGTTAATAGGAAATATCAGGAAAATGAAAGATGAATGTTTTGGGATTGTGCCGATTTTTGGAAAGGAAGCTGATGCTTTGTTTTTGTTGATTCAACATCAAGCTGGACATTGGGCGTTTCCGAAAGGTCACGCGAACCCGGGGGAATCTCCTGCTGAAACGGCAAGGCGGGAATTTCTGGAGGAAACTGGTATATCGGATTTTGAAATGCTGGATGAGCCGAGTTTTACGGAACACTATTCTTTTGTTAAGGATGGGGAGCCGATTGAAAAGACTGTGACTTATTTTTTAGGTTTTGTAAAGTCGATGGAAGTTGTTTTGCAAGTGGAGGAAGTTCAAAATTCTGCTTGGCTTTCTTTTGAGGAAGCTGTTAAGCGGATTACTTTTGATGCAAATCGCCAAATGTTTGGGGAAGTTAAGGCATATTTGGATGGCAGGAAAGAGAATTAATCAGTATTGGATGCTATAAGTAGGGACAGGACAATGCCGTGTTCCTACGGGGATCGAACGATAGACGGTGTACTTCATAAACGTGAAATTTGCTGTAATTAAATTTGTAGTCAGAATTTTAGTCCTTAGTAACTACAAGCTTTAAGAGAGGAGTGAAGTCCTTATTACAAACAAATTGTTCTGTTAGATCAATTCCGGTAGCATCGCAATTAATATTACCCACAATCAGGACACGGCAGTGACGTGTCCCTACAACTGATCGGGTAGGGAAATGGCACTGCCGTGTCCTCGATATCATTCCGATGCTACCGGAAATTATATTAGATATCCGACTTCTTGAAGAAGTCGGGTATCTAGGTATTATGTGACATTATTTGTTGGTTTTCTGGGCTTGGGCATGGTGTTGCAAGCGAGAGAAAACGTTATAGGCATCGGGGCCGGGATTGTCATGTTCGACTGCGCCGTCGATGGGTCCGTCGATGGCTTTCCAAGCTGGAATTCCGCCTTTTAGTTCGGCTACTTTTCTAAAGCCTGCTGCGCGGAGAAGATTGGCAGCTTCGGCGGTTTGTTCGTCGTTTTCGCCGTAGATGTAGATATCGCGGATGGGTTCTAAACTCGATTGTGCTCGATCGACTAATTCGTCTATTGGCATCGGTACCGCGCCGGTAATGTGGCTTTTGGCGAAGGTTTCAAAATCGCGGGCGTCGATGATTGTGAGTCCGGGTTCGCCCCAATCTAAACGCGCTTTGAGGTCGTGGCTAGAGGCTTGAGCTTTTAAACCGGGAGGGGTCGGAGTAACGTCGGGAAGTTTTTCTTTGATGTTAGAAATTTGGTCGGGAATAGTTTTCATGGGTAAACTGTTGTTGGATGTTTTGATTGCCATTGCAATGTAACAAGATGCCTAAGTTGAATTCGTCTTTCTAAAGGCAGAATCGAGCATTGAACTAAAGTCGCAGTTGCGCTGGTTTGCTGGTTGTTAGCTGCGGTTGAGAGCGCTATATTTGTTGAGGTTGCTAGGAGGTAGCGGGCTGTGCTTAAAATTGTTTCGATCGCATTTCTTGCGGAGAATTTGAACTGCGATCGCTGGTTTTATCCGCGTATTTTATCAAAAAATTACATTTTAGTCAATCAGAATTATTCTCAAATAAAATTTGCATGAGTTGTGTCCAGCGTCGCCGGGGATTTTGCAGAAAAGTTGAGATGTTTGTCAGCAAGATTTCTGATAAAATTTGATAGTAAGAACAAGTATTTAAAGGTCTGGATATGTCAGAGAAAGATGAAATTGCGGTGTCTCAAACTTTGACACCTGAACAGCAAGCGGTTTGGGATGCGAAGGCGAAAGTTCGCGTGCTGCTGAATTTGTGGGATTTGAGCGGCGGGAAGATGAAGGTGAAAAAGGGGGATTTGACTAAGCGAATTGTGCGGACTAATGAGACGAGTCAGAGATATCTGGAAGTTCTCGCCGAGTTGCAGGCGACTGGGGCGATCGAGTATTCGCTGGTAAATCGGGTGACGCTGGTGGAATTGACAGCGAAAGGGAAAGAAGTTTTAGCGCAGGGGCTCAAAAGTCGGGATTCTTTGTTTGAGTTTGATGGTTCTCAAATTGGTACTCGGCTGGGAAATTCTTTGTTGAAGTGGATTCGGCATCAGGATGGTGCGGCAAGTGTTGCTGTTGAGAAGGGGAAGGCGGATGTAGGGACGATCGCATCCTATGACGATTTTAAGGCTGTGGCGCTCGATGTGTATGACAGCTTGAACCGCGATTATAACTTAGATGATTTAGTGCCAATTTATCGGATGCGGCGGGCGATCGGGGAAAGGGTAGGGCGATCGGAGTTCAATGAGTGGCTGTTGGAAATGCAGGCTAATGACATTTTTCAGCTTATAGGTGGTGAAATGACAGACATCACACTCGATAAGACAGAAGATTCTATCAAGACTAAACTTGGCGGAATGCGCTACTACGCCAAACGCACAAGTTCCGCAAATTGACTTCAATACTTTTTTAGTTCTTTACCTCACACACATTACCATGACTAACTCTCCTGTTTCCTCACTTGAAGAAATTCATGCTGCTCTGCTCGATCTAAACCCATTTGCTAAACATCCTTATCTTAATGCTGGTGATGTTTGGGGCAAAGAATTCTTTGATGTTGAATCTATAAATTCCCATGCTTCTGATGCAGTATTTCAAGCATTAGAGTGCATTAATAAACGTCAATACTCAACAACTTCTATTGCTATAACAGCTCAAGATGGAACAGGTAAAACCCACATTATTAGTCGCATTCGCCATCGATTGCAATCTCAAGGCGGAGGATTGTTTGTGTACGCCAACAAATATGGCGATCTGCGACTAATCAAGCAAGGATTTCAGCGAATTTTAGCTGAAAGTTTGGGAAAGATTGGCTGGCAAGGCGTGACACAGTGGCAAGAACTAGCTACAGCAATGGTTAATCATAGCTTAAAAGCTGCTAAAGCAGAAGCTAAAGTTTTTTCTTCTCAAGAGTTAGTAAAGAAATTTGAAAAAGGCAGTTCAAAGCAAGTCAATAAATGGGTGAAAGATCTGACAAAAGCATTTATAAAAGCTAAAAAAGTTAGCGACCCTGATATTGTCAAAGCAATATTTTGGACCCTATCAGATGAGGAATCACTTTATGCAATAAAATGGTTAGAAGGTCAAGAATTAGCTAACTACAAATCCAATGAACTGGAATTACCCAGCCAGCGACAATCTTTTGATGCAGTTTTGCAAATGTTAGATTTGATTAGCGAGTATAACCAACTTGTCATTTGTTTTGATGAGTTAGACGCGAGTGAGGCATACGATGATATTAGCGGTTTGTATATCAGCCAAATCGTTGCTGGACTCATCAAAGATTTATTGCAAAATCTCAGTCGCGGTGTGATTCTGAGCGTCATGATGCCCGATTCATGGAGCAATAAAATTAAGCAGCTACCCGGTGGGGTGTACAATAAGGTTTCGACTCATGGAAATCCAATTGACTTAAAGTACATGAATCGGGAATCTATTATTGATTTAGTTGTTTGTTGGTTAAAAAAGTATTACGAACTGCGAAATTTAGTTCCTCCTACTCCTGTGTATCCATTTACAGAAAGCCAACTCAGCGAGATTGGTGAGGGAAGAGAAACTATCCGACAGGTTTTGAAATGGTGTCAAGATAACTGTCATCCTCCTATTCTGACTGATAGGGAAGAGTCAAAGGAAAAAGAACTTTTAGATCCAGTTGAAATTGCTTTCACCAAAGAGTTAGATGAAGACCTTGGAGATTATTTAGAACAGACCTACCTGCTTGCTGATGCTCTTTTATTCGGCTTCCAGACCTTGATTGGCCAAATAGTGGAAAGGGTAAGCGTTGAACAAGTTACAGAGAAAGTCACGCGAAAAGGAGGCAAAAATGATTACATCAATTTTAAGGTTATTGGGAAGGAAAACGGCAAAGATATCAGTATCGGAGTGGCAGTGCTTCAGTATGCTGGTGGCAAAGCCTTGGGCGCTGGATTAAAAAGATTAAATGACTATGAAACCTTTGGTATGACTCGCGGTTGCTTGGTTCGTTCCACCACCAAAAAAATTAGTACATACCTAGAGACAACCTATCTTGAACCGCTAATTAGACAAAAAGGCGGTGAATTTGTGCCACTGAAAGAAGAGGAAATCAGACCGCTGATAGCTATTCGGACTGTTCATAAGAAGCGGGAAGTAGACTATAGGGTGAGTGAAGAGGAAATTTTCCAATTTATTGCCCAGAAAGGTGCCGATAAAATGCTGGGAGTTAGCAACCCGTTAATTAAAGAGATTCTTAGCGATCCCTCTTATGAGGTTCCGGTCGATATGATTGAAGATGAACCTGTAACTGCAGAACAATTTATGTTTTCTGATTTATCAGAAGAAGAAGAAACAGATGAGGCGATTGACAATTTGCTCACTGAGTTTAATTAAGACTGCAAAAACTATTCACTTCATATTGGCACAAATACTCTCATGTCGCTAGTCAACCTTGACAGGGCTATCCGTTTGCCGGCCCCAGATGTAACGGGTTTAATCCAAGGGCGAACTATCGCAGCCCTAGTTTGGCGAATGTTTAATCCGGGAGAACAATATGCACTTTATCCTGGTATTATTTCAGGTAATCTGCCTTGCGATCGCTCTTATCGATCGCATTTTTTACCCGTTGCTCAAAAGGCACTTGCTCAGTTAAATGCAGATAAAGTTTCGATCAAAGCTTGGGCTAGGTGCGAATTGTGCCAAATGGTGAACGATCCTGAATCATTAGAGGCTTTGTCGCTGTTAACAGTCTGGAAAACAGAGGCATTACAGCAAATTCTCCAGCAGCGTCCTTTTATTTTTGTAGCTCATCTTCGCGTTTATCTGCTACCTCAGCCGCTGGAAATGCCAGTGCATCCCAGCGGCAATTTTGTACCTTTGCCAAAATCCCTAACTGTTACTGATTCAACGCCTGTGTTGAGCGATACTATCTTTGCTAAACGCCGTCAAAAGCTGGAAAAACTAGAGCCGCCAGAACATCCAGAATTGGAAGAGTTGCAAAGTGCATTAGTGCATTTATCCACCACCAACCCAAAAGCCAAACAACTAGACGCAGAAATCAAAATATTTCTAGGTTGGTCGGAAAAATTACCAGCAGCAAAACCAGATCCTGATTTAGATTGGATCAAAACGATCGCACAAATCGGAAATTCTAGCGATGGTAATACATTTGAAAAGTTAGTCCGCAAAAGTTTTATCAAGCTAGGATTTGCCAATTCTAACAATAAACCAGAAGCTAGCCTCAATCCAGAATTAACAGGCGGTGCTGGCGGATTAGATTTCTACTGTGAAACTCCCTATCAGGTAGTGGGAGAATGCAAAGCTACCAAAAGTGAAACCGTAGCTGATGGAACGCCAGCGCAACTTATCAAGTTAGGACATAAGCATCTTCAGGAACAATACAACTGCTGTATTAAGATAATTATGGCGGCTGGTCAGCTAAATAAACACGCTAAACAAACTGCTATCGGAAACCAAATGAACGTAATCCGCCCGGAAACATTGCAAAAGCTGGTTGAACTGAAAGCTAAGCAACCAGGTTCGATCGATTTATTACAGTTAAAACCTTGTTTGGAACAACAGCCGTTTGGTGAGGAAGCCGATGCTAAGGTTAATCGCTATATTGACGAGGTGCGGGAAAAGCTTAAAGTGCGATCACAACTCATCAAAATCCTAAAAAATCGTCTAGAAATCACAGGTGTTGAAAATGCTGGAGTTGAGACTCTTCATGGGGCATATTATGCTAATCCCAATCCACCTCAGCCATTGAAGCTTGAAGAAATGCACGAAATTTTAATAGAACTTTCCTCGCCATTGACGGGTTACTTAGGGCGAATTAAAGGAGATAATTTATGGCGCGATCGCTTTTATTTCCTGCGCGATTTGCCGCTAGATGATTGAGACTAAACAAGGGCGATTCCCTACGGGATAGCTTCGGCGCGCGTACTTTATCCAATTTCCTACACAGCATCAGGATCTACGCCCAATTCTCGCAATCTCGCCGCCAACCTTTCAGCTTTCTGCAATTGAGCTTGTTCTGCCTTAATTAACCCTTCCACCAATGGCGGATCTAAAATTTCATTGACTGATAATCTCAGATTGGGAAATACTACAGATTCCATTTCTTCACCAGGCAAGAAATCTGTATACGTGTAACCATCTTCACCTTCAATTAATGCAAAAAGCCGAATCTTTTGCTTGCCCATTTTAGGGTCAACAATGCAATATTCCGGCACATTAGCTAATTCGTACTCTCCGCGTTTAATCACGTAATCTTCGCGGCGATTTTCGCTGACTACTTCTACCACTAACAGCGGCTTTTCATCAAATTCGAGGATACCTGCACCGGGTCTAGCAGCAGCTTGTTCCAAAAGACTTTGAGTGCAGACAACTACATCGGGAATCCGAGATTTATCTTCATCTGTTCTCACTCCCAGACCTGTTTTTACTACTAAGTCGAGATTGTGTTCAGCTAGGTAACGCTGCAATTGGTAAACTAAATATTCGCAAATTTTGATGTGTAAAACTGTTGCTGTTGGCATCGGGATTAATTTGCCTTTGTACAGTTCATATTTTACATCAGATTCTCCTTGATAAAATCGGTATTCTTCAAAAGTTAAGGTGGGCGAAGTATCGAGCTGTTTTTCTTCGACTGCTGGCACAACAGATTGAGACATATATTTTTACCTATTTCGATAGTTTTCTATTATACTCAATTTTGATTTTAACACTCAAGGCATTGAGTACGAAAAGCTCGATCGCCCTTATTGACAATCAAGGATCGCGAATTAAATAACTTACAATTTTAATTGTTATGGTGGGATGGGCGTCCCGCCCGTCCAAAAAAGGGCGG
>NZ_JAUBTB010000118.1:0-17593 GCF_036704965.1 Microcoleus sp. F10-B2
GTTATTAAATGGGAGCGAAAAATCAAAAATAAAGGCAATGCTATTTTATCCGGTTTAGCTGCGTAGCAGCTTATCTCGAAAAGTGCGCGCCAGCGAAGCTATCGGGAAGGGAATCCCCCGTCAAATCCGATCGACCTTCTGAACAATAAGTCTATTCTGTGTTTGTAGATCGATCGACCTCACCCTCACCCTCATCCTCCAAAATCTCACCCAAATAGCGCTGCACAAACTCCTGCGCTGCATCTATATCGATCGACTTTAACGCCACAACCATCTTCACAAGCGTGTCTCCAGTTGGATCTATCAACTCATTAAACCAACGATAGACAACAGAACTTCACACACCCATTGCGTGAGCCAATTTGTTTTGGCTAATGCCATAGGTGTTCAGCACATCTCTCAAAACTCGACCAGCTTTTCTCATGCACCCCATGATGCCAAGGGATGCCCCAACCGTAAATGACTACATATGTGTAGTGATTGCCATCTGATTGGTAGTAACTACACAATATGTAGTGATTAGTTGATTTTGAAGATGAGGACTTCCCAATGGCTAAAGACTTTCCAATCGAACCGCCCAACGACACCCAACAAGACGCAGAGCCCACGGACGATCGAGAAAACCGGGAACCCGTGCGTATCATGGTTGTTGGCTCCCGCCAAGGCATAACCGCCGTAGTAAATTGGCTGGTGCGACTAAATTTTGCCCAAATGGCAGACTGGAGCGACTTGCAGCGTGCACCGAATACGGGCCAGTGGATGCGCGTGCTCACCAAATGGTTGCAGAAGAATTGAGGCAACTGACGACTAGGGCGATCGCATTTCATAAACCTGATGTTTGGAAATCGTGCGATCGCTCGTCAAGTTCGTAGGCGCAAGCCGGGGCGTAGCCATCGACCTTCTAATACAATTAAGACAGCGAACGTTGAGGATGAAATCAAGTGTTACTATCGAAATAGCGATCGTGATTCCCGATTCCCACCATGACATTCATCAACCCCAAAACCGATTACGCCTTCAAAAAAATCTTCGGTTCCTCAGATAGCAAAGACATTCTCATCAGTTTCCTCAACGCCATAATTTACGAAGGCAATCCGACTATTGAAGACTTGGAAATTATCGATCCCAACCTCCCGCCCCGAGTTGAAGGCTTAAAAGACTCTTCTTTAGATGTCAAAGCCAAACTTGCCGACGGAACTCTAGTCATCATTGAAATGCAGGTATTAAACGTCGAGTCTTTCGGACAAAGAATCTTGTACAACGCAGCGAAAACCTACGCATTTCAATTGCAGAAAGGAGAAGGATATCGAATGCTCAAACCAGTAATTGCCTTGACGATTACTGATTTCGAGATGTTTAAAAATAGCAGCAAATTAATTTCGAGGTTTGTCTACAAAGAAGAAAACTCTAACTTACAATATCCCGATAATGACATCAAGTTGGTATTTGTAGAATTGCCGAAATTCACCAAATCAGTAGACCAACTAGAAACTCTGGCAGATAAATGGCTCTATTTCATGAAATACGCAATAACGATAACGGAAGTACCGCCAGTAATGGATAGCGTCCCCGAAATTCATCAAGCTTTTGGCATCGCAGATCGAGCGAATTTAAGCCCGGATGAACTGGCAAATATCGAACGGCAAGAAATGTTTATTTACGACCAACAAGGCACGATAATTAAAGCTGTTAAAGACGCCGTTCAAGAAGCTCGACAAGAAGCTCGACAAGAAGGCAGACAAGAAGAAAAGCTGGCGATCGCACGGCAATTACTCGATCGCCTAGATGACGCAACCATAGCCCAAATAACCGGACTTAGCGTTGAGTACGTGCAGAATTTGCGATCGGAATGAGATTTATTTCAAAAAGATCACCGATGATAAAATCGAAATAGCGATCGTGATTCCCGATTCTAACCATGACCTTCATCAACCCCAAAACCGATTACGCCTTCAAAAAAATATTTGGCTCCTCAGAAAGCAAAGACATTCTCATCAGTTTTCTCAACGCCATGATTTACGATGGCAATCCTACCATTGCAGACTTAGAAATTATCAACCCCAACCTGCCGCCCAGAGTCGAAGGTTTGAAAGATACTTATTTAGATGTAAAAGCCAAACTCGCTGATGGTACCCTAGTCATTATTGAAATGCAGGTATTAAACGTAGAGTCTTTCGGCAAGAGAGTTTTGTACAACGCAGCCAAAACTTACGCCTTGCAATTGCAAAAAGGAGAAGGCTACCGAATGCTGAGACCTGTAATTGCACTAACGCTGACTGATTTCGAGATGTTTAAAAAGAGCGATCGGCTAATTTCGAGATTTGTTTACAAAGAAGAAACCACCAATTTCAAATATACTGATAATAACATCGAGTTAATATTTGTAGAACTGCCCAAATTTACCAAACAAGTAGACCAGCTAGAAACCCTGGCCGATAAATGGATTTATTTCATGAAATATGCAATGACGATAACAGATGTCCCGGAAATAATGAATAGCGTTCCAGAGATTCATCAAGCCTTTGACATCGCAAATCAAGTGAATTTAACCCCGGAAGAACTGGAAGATATCGAACGGCGAGAAATGTTTATTTACGACCAACAAGGAGCTATACTCCAAGCCGTTCAAGAAGAAAAGCTGGCGATCGCGCGGCAATTGCTCGATCGCCTGGATGATGCAACTATCTGTCAAACAACCGGACTCAGTATAGAGGATGTGCGGAATTTGCGATCGCAATGAGATTTCTTTGCCCACAACAATCACAACTGCAAAGCCCCAGACACCTTGGCATTTTTAACACTTGAAATCCGAATCAAAGACCCTGATTTTACAGCAATCTTAGGTTTCCATTCATAAACCCCATCGCTAGTCGCGCGGTTGGCTATGCTTTCAACCAACTTATTCTCTCGATACAGCTCAATCTTGACCTCATCCTGAATATTGTCTCTCCACAAAATCAAATAAGGTTTATTTGCTTCCACCTGCACTTTTCCTGCTGGTTTAGCCACCAATATTTTTGGTGAAGCTGTCTGAGATTTTCTATTCCTAAATCCTAAATAGTGCGGCAGTTCCCGAGTGGCAATATTATTTGATTGAGGCAACATAATCTCGCCGATTTTAGGATTGAATAGATAAGTTGAGAGTCCGCCGTCGATCGTCACGATATCTCCTTTCACTCCGAATTCTCGCATTAATTTAGCTGCTGCATCTAATGTCGCTTCATTAACCGTGATAATTGCCAGCAATTCATTACCCTTGCGACCATCTTTGTCCAGCGTACCGATGACGTGATACCTATTTGCGGGATTTTTAGATATGAGTTTAGCTGGATGGTGCTTGTATTCGTAAGTCACAACTGCATTTTGTACTTCTTTTTGATTCAGTGGCTTTCCGGTTTGCGGTTCGTAATTTGTGATATATGCTTCTCGATCGTTCCACACCAAAGCTTTCAATCGAACATTTTTATACTGCCCATCTTTGGGCTTCTTGACGGGGCCGTAGATGCCGTTACCGCCAGTAATAACTTGACCGTTAAATTTGATAGGAAAAGATAGCTGAGTGCTGCGTTCGTATTGTTCAAAAAAAGAACAGTTAATGACGGAAAAAACACCATTACCGTAAAGTTTTTTGTATTCTCCTGTAACTTCAGAGAATAACTTGCTCTTAAAGAAAGGACTGTAATATTTGTTTTCTCCCTGATAATACAATCCTTTATTAAAAGCCATCCGATCCACCTCTCCAATTAGCTGGTCTATTTGCATTTTTTGGACGTTAATAACTTGCAAATAAGCCAGATTTCCGTTGGGTAGTTCTTTTTTGTACAACTCTGCACCATCTCTGGTATCCACAGGTTGAAAATAACTGACTGGGCTGGAAAGTTGTTCGATCGCAAAATGTGCAACTGCTGCCACAACAGCAACAGCAAAAATCATCAAAAAAAACGGCAATATTTTTTTGAGTGCGTTCATAAATATTAATTTGTTTCAAGACCGCAAACCAAACTATCGCAAAAATAGCTTATACGCCGGATTTTGACTCTCATCCCCATACTGATAGCCCAGCGTGTCCAAAAAAGCCTGCCATTTCTGCATCTCATCCGGCGGCACCTGAATTCCCACCACAATTCGCCCGTAATCTGCGCCGTTATTTCGATAGTGAAAAACGCTGATATTCCAGTTAGGACTCATCGAACCGACAAACTTCATCAACGCACCCGGACGTTCGGGAAATTCAAAGCGATAAAACAATTCATGATTCGCCAGCATCGAACGCCCGCCCACCATATGCCGCACGTGCAATTTCGTTAATTCATCATCAGTTAAATCCAAAGTCTTGAAGCCACAATCTTCAAAACTGGCGGCTATTTTCACCGCATCGGCACGGTTTTGAATTTGTACGCCTATAAAAATATGTGCCTCTTTCTCATCCGCAATTCTATAGCTAAATTCAGTTAAATTGCGTTTGCCCAGACATTCGCAAAACCTGCGGAGACTTCCCGGTTGTTCGGGAATTGTGACTGCAAAAATGGCTTCGCGGCGTTCGCCAAACTCGGCTCTTTCTGCTACAAAACGCAGGCGATCGAAATTCATGTTTGCGCCGCAAGCAACAGCAATTAACGTTTCTCCTGCGATTTGTTCCCGTTCGACGTAAGCTTTCGCACCTGCGATCGCCAAAGCGCCAGCAGGTTCTAAGATCGATCGCGTATCTTCAAAAACATCCTTAATCGCCGCGCAAACATCATCCGTATCCACCAAAATAATCTCATCCACATACTCCTGACACAAGCGAAAAGTTTCCTCCCCCACTTCGCGCACAGCAACGCCATCAGCAAATAAACCCACCTGCGACAAACGCACCCGTTTACCGGCTTTCAGCGATTGATTCATGGCATCGGAATCCACAGGTTCGACGCCAATAATTTTAATTTCCGGCCGCAACCGCTTGACATAGGCCGCAATTCCCGAAATCAATCCACCGCCACCAATTGCCACAAAAATCGCGTGAATTGGTTTTTGATGTTGCCGCAGAATTTCCATGCCGATCGTACCCTGTCCAGCAATCACGTAGGGGTCATCAAAAGGGTGAATAAAAGTCATACCTTTTTCCGCCTCTAATTGACGCGCAAAAGCGTAAGCTTCATCGTAAGCATCCCCATGCAAGACTACCTCTCCACCACGGGCTATCACCGCATTTACCTTCACCTGCGGCGTCGTTACGGGCATGACGATAATCGCGCGAGTTCCCAGGTGGCGGGCGGCGAGGGCGACTCCTTGGGCGTGATTGCCGGCGGAAGCTGCAATGACACCTTGTGCTAGCAAATCCGGCGACAGTTGCGCCATTTTGTTGTACGCACCCCGCAGTTTGAAGGAAAACACCGACTGCATATCCTCTCGCTTCAGCAAAAGTTTATTGTTGAGCCGTGCTGATAGATTCGGGGCGGATTCTAGGGCTGTTTCTTGAGCAACATCGTAGACGCGGGCTGTGAGGATTTGTACCAGGTAATCGCAAAGCATGGGGTTAGCAGGTTGGTTGATGCCGGATGGTGGGATAATTGTAGGGCACTTGTGTTAGTATTTTGCGGGGAATTGGCGATCCTCTTCGAGGGCTTCGCTAACGGGCGATCGGAAGTTATCATGGAATTTGAATGGGACGAAATCAAAGCAGCTATCAATCTCAACAAGCACGGTGTAAATTTTGAACAAGCAAAAACCGTTTTCTACAATCCACTTGCCGTAATTTTTGATGATGAAAAACATTCACAAGATGAGCGACGTGAAATTATCATTGGTCACTCTCAAAACAATCAGTTGCTGCTAGTCAGCTAGACTGAACGTGGAAATGCAATCCGTATCATTAGTGCCCGTCTAGCCACGAAAAAGGAGCGTGAAGACTATGAAGAAAACGCCTTTTAATGAATCTTCAAACTCGGAAGATGAGCTTTTACCGGAGTACCGCTTGGACTACAAAAAAGCCAAACCCAACCGTTTTGCAAATCGCAGTGGAAAGCAACAAATGACAATCGTTGTTTTGGATGAGGATATTGCCCGGATTTTCTCAACACCGGAGGCAGTAAACAAGGTGCTTCGGGCGCTGATTGAAGCGATGCCTCAAGCAAGTAGTGGGGATACAGTTTAAAGTCCTAAAATAATGACTTTCTCTAGGTATGACTTATGCTAGACAAAACTGCTTTACTCGATCGCATTACTCAAACTCCGGGTAAATGTGGAGGCCGCCCCTGTATCCGAGGCATGAGAATTCGAGTTAGCGATATTCTGGAAACTCTAGCAGATAATGTTCCTGCTAGTGAAATTCTGGCAGATTTTCCCGATTTAGAACCTGAAGATATTCAAGCTTGCTTGCTGTTTGCTGCACTCCGAATTGACTTTCCGAGGATTGCTGTATGATTTTCTGGCTAAATGCTCAACTTCCTCCTAGTCTCGCAGAATGGTTGAGTATTACATTTGGTGTGAGTGCAGTAACTCTACAAGATATTGGGTTGTCAGACGCTCAGGATATTGAGATATTTAATGCAGCTCGCGCTAACGGTTATGGCACTGTTGTTATCACGAAATATCGAGATTTTATCGATTTAGTAATTCCTTTAGGAAGCCCGCCACAAATTCTGTGGTTAACGTGTGGGAATATTACCAATAGAGACTTGCAACGCATTTTTACCCGCGCTTTTCCTGAAGCTTTGGAGTTGCTGCAAAATGGTGAAAATATTGTTGAAATCGGTAGAGCTTAACAATATTCAGTCAACTCGATACGAGCTAGTTACATAAATAGTCAATCCTCTTCTGGCATCGCGATCGAACTTTAACCCTACTTCGGCCTCCGAGGTTATTTCCACCTGATTGTGAAAAATATCATTAAGCTTAATGCTCTCAATTTTAGCAGAGTAGCAGTACGACAATTTATCATTAACTAAAACTAGAAAAACACGTTCTTCTACAGTTAAGGTAACTTCCTGAACTTTGGCTACGTATGCTTGTTGCTTTTTGAACCACTCAGTAATTTCTCCAATCTCCCTTACCAGCCCTAGAGCTTTCTGGAGTAAAATTATCTTGTAGGTGACTAAATCAGCCAGGGATTTACATAAAGCCTCAACAAAATCACCTAAGTCCAACAGTTCTTGAGTTCCCAAAATCTGATTTGTAGAGCCGTGTGCTGCTTCATTCCGATAGTCAACGAGTTGGTTGAGTTCTCCTTCAGCCGTGTTTTGACGGCCGCGAACTTCCTCGACAAAATATTTAATTTCTTTGTGGTTACTTACCCATTTCCACGCCTCATCAATCCCAGCATTTTTCAAAACTGTTTCTAGCGCTTCCTTCCGTAAATTTTGCTCGTGCAATAGGAAAGCATCAGGAAGTAGTTCGTATTTTCCAGTGTCAGTAATTCCACAGGATAATCCTTGCACTACTTTCTCAACTGAAAGGTGTTGAAACCTATTCTTTTTGATGTCAATCAATAAACGCCCTATACCCTCTCGATGGGTATTTTGGATTTTTTCTCCCAAATCTGAATAACGTGGAACCAAATCGGGCATCCGTCGCAGCCAATCCGAAATTAAATCCTCAACGAAGCGCTCGTAAATAGCGTACAATCGGGTTACAACAGCAGAGCGATCGTAAATTCTCCACTCGTCTTTGCTAGGTATTTCCTCTATTAATGCGGCAAATTCAGGATTTTCTTTCAACTGTTTTATATCTGAACTGTCTTGAAATACGATTTTTCTAAGTTGATCGTTAATCTTTATCATCGAACGGACAGTGGAAATTTTAAGACAGACTGTCTCGAGAAGCTCGTCAAACATCGCAAGTTACTCTCCGATAACTTGCAAAAGCATTTCGTCAAATATCCTGATTCGATCCTGAATCTCTGCCTTGGTTTTTCCACCTCCTGTGAGAAGACTAGATTCAGGTTTTTTAAAGAGGTTCTTTGTCTCTTCAATAATTCGATCTTTTATAGCGATTATTTTTGTTTCATCGGGCAAGTACCTGCTCAAACCAACCATAATTGCATCATAATATGCTTTATAACTCTTTTTAGACCAAGTTTGAGTTTTCTGGTCAAATGGTTTGAATAAATGCTCTCCGTAAATTAGGTGAGCTATTGTGAGAGTTTTGAGAAAAATAGATTCCAAGTAATTGATATCTTGCTCATCAAATTTTAAACTTCTCATCATGTACAAATCTAAAAAGCCTTCCATTCCCCGTTGGAAATTATCGACATTTCTGAGAGCAAAAAAACGCAGCACTAACTCAGCATCTTCCATTTTTTTATAAAGGGTATTTTTCTCCAATTCGGCGCTGTTATCCTCTGTCGGAATTCCCCAAGCTTCTGCAAATATGGGATGACGCGATAATTTTAGCAACAGTTCATTGAACTTTCCATAATACAAACAGTTTCGCACTTCCTGTTGACTTAAATCTACGCCTCCAGTGTTAAGACGCTCAAAGGTTTTTTGTTTTAAGAATAGAGCCTCTTCAGGATCGGAGGTTGATTCGGCAATAATTACTGTCGATGATATAGAACGACGGTCGATACCGGCTCTAATTTTTTGAGGAAGTTGATTGTAGGTACGTCCATTTAATTCAGGCCAAAGTTCAAGCCCTGTTAATGAAAGCTTGTTTTCATAAAAATCTTGAATCGCAGTAATTCTTTGTTGACCATCCATAACCTCATATGAATAGTACTCTTTTTCGTATAAAATTATTGACGGAACGGGAATATTGATCAGAAATGATTCGATTAATTGGGATTGCATCTTGGGAGTCCAACGCGCCCTTCTTTGGTAAAATGGTCGCACGTTCATATAACCAGGCTTCTTTAATGCCTCGACAAAGCTCGGAAGCTTTTCACGGTTGATTTCGGTAAGAATTCTATTTTCTCTTAACTCGTACTTATGGTTGATATCATGATCGGACATTTTAGTGCGAGTTTTTGCAGGCAAACTCACCCACATTTTTTCTTCAAATGGTGCGATCTGCATTGACCGTAGTCTCCCTAAGCACAACTTGTTAATAATTATAGCATTTTCAGGATTAGCCGATCGACTAAAATCTAGCAAAAAGTGCGATCGCAAATTATCCCTGCAGAAGATCGATCGCCCTTACCCGATCGCAAAATCCGATTTTATGGCAAAATTAGCCTAGACTGAAATATGAAAGCTAGCGATCGGGCAAGCTGTAGCGAATGTTGCCCTCGTGAGTCCTGACTTCGTTTTTGCCGTTTCCCCCGGTTATAAAATCCGGTTTGTGAGCGTATTAGTCCGTAATCCTTGATTTAGTATGTAAATTCATGAACGTACAAATTACAGATTTGCGTGCGGTTGACGAGCCAAAAATTCAACAGGTAGCTAGATTAATAGTTGAAGGTTTTAAAGACCATTGGCCCGATGCTTGGCCCGATCTAAAATCTGCGCTGCAAGAAGTGCAAGAATCTTTGGAACCGGATCGCATCAGTCGAATTGCTGTCGGCGACAACAATCAAGTTTTGGGATGGATTGGCGGGATTAAACAGTATGACGGTAATGTTTGGGAACTGCACCCGCTGGTAGTGAGAACAGAATTTCGCGGACAAGGAATTGGTCGATCGCTCGTAGCTGATTTAGCAGCAGAAGCTAAAAACCGGGGAGGGCTCGTGCTGTGGGTGGGTACCGACGACGAAGACAATCAAACCACTCTTTCAGGCATCAATCTTTATCCTAACGTTTGGGAACACATCGCCAAAATTAGAAATTTGCGCGGTCATCCCTACGAATTTTATCAAAAAATGGGTTTTGCGATCGTGGGAGTGATGCCCGACGCCAACGGAATTGGCAAGCCAGATATTTTCATGGCAAAGCGGTTGTAAAGTTTAATGTTGGTTCTAAATTTACTGGCCGGTGGCTTGCCAATCCAACACTTAGCAAAATTAGTTCTTGAAATTTTCCCTGAAAATCGGTCTAGTCTGGACGTGCGAACCCCGTTCGAGGGTCGCTAATAAACAAACCCAGAACTAACGAATCCATCACCGTATCCCAGACAGGAGTCAAACGTTCAGCATCATCAACCCAGTAATCAAAAGTAATCAAACACTGAACATTAGAACCCAATCCAATACAGATTCGCGAATAAGCTTCCCGCTGTTCTGGAGGGTCGATAAACTTAAATTCAGTCCAAACAACGCGGGCAGTTTGGCGCTTCAATTGGATAATTTCCCCAAAAGCGATCGGATTCCGCGTATCATCTTCAACCACCTTCTGTAATAGCGGCACCAGCGGAAAATCTGCCCAGTTATTAGGTGGTAGCAAATTAAACGAAACCTCCAAACGACAATCATCATCCGGCGGCTTTTTATCCGTAAATCGGAACGAATTAGTATCCGGTTCAAAATGCCAATCTTCCGGCACATCAAAGCGGACTGCACCTCTTCCTGCTACAAAAATTCGAGTTCCAGGCTTTGACTTCCAATTGTGGTTTTCTTTGAGCTCTAGAGTTTCCTTGAGCCATTCTTGCTTTTTGCGCTTAGACATAAACAGAACACCAAATTGCTGCTAATGTGTAGTTTTAGACCTTGCAAACACATTTTAACTCTATTTTGCTCGCCGTTTGCTCAAATATAACAATCCTTACAAAAATTATGAATTCCTCTCTTCTCTATTCCTCTGTGTTCTCTGCGCCTCTGCGGTAAAAAAGAATTCCCTTCACAATTTGCTAACTTTTATTTTTCACTCTTCGGAATCACATACCTAATTCCGCCTTTATTCCCAGCCGCATCGCCCTTGTAACGCGGGATAACATGAATAGCCGCGTGACTGCGACTTTGACCAGCCTGTTTATTAATATTAATTCCCACATTAAAACCGTCAGGCTGAAACTCTTTACTTAACATTTCTTGCACCTTATTAGCCATAAACCAGCAAGCCGATTGCTCTCGAAAAGGCAGTTCAAAATAATTAGCAACGTGACGCTTGGGGATGATTAAAACATGACCTTTGCTGGCGGGATAACCGTCAAACATCGCAAAAGCTGTTGCTGATTCAGTTAGCAAAATTAGGTTTTTATACGGATTGCAAAATATGCAGTTATTAGTAGAATTTCTTTGATGGTTGTAATGGACGTATTTGTAAATTTCGCAAGACTCATCTAGGTGAAGTGGCTTAAAGGGAAGTTTGACAATACACTGATATGTAGGTTTTTTGTGGACATAATGTTCTCGAAAGCCTTCTTTTTTGATATCCCTTCTCACCGCAAAATACGCATTTCCTCCTGGTTTCAACAGGTGCGACACTTCCATCAGGACATTAGCTTGTTCTTCAGGAAACAAAACATTCAAAACATAAAAGCAAATGATTGTGTCGAATTTATCTTCGGGGAATTCCGGGAAATAATAAGGGTCATAACCCGTAATATCGAAGCCTTTTTGCTGCAACAATTTCACATCACTGCCGAAGCCGCACCCAAAATCTAAGACTTTGCCTTGCAGCAAGTTTTTATCAAATAAAAACCTTGCCGGGAATGACAGGGAAATTCTTTCGATTGCCGTCAGGTGGCTGAATTTATTTTGTTGCTTTTTCATGGCGGCATAAATTTGATTTAAAGCGATATTCTTCAGTCAGCGCACCATCCAGACGAGAGTTTGTGGAGTAGCAATTTCCAGATCCGAATGTTATCTAAAAATTTTACCATTATTGTAGTTTGGCGATCGCCCCTTTTTCCACCAACACCTTACCAGTCACCAAATCCCGCACCGTCGCCAACAAAACCCGCCTCTCATCCACCTCAAAACTCACCGAAACCCTGTCAATTCCCAATACCCCAGGCGGGTTCAAATGCGCCACACAAACCTGCTGGTGGTGGCTTTCCAGAGAGCGAAAATCCGCCTGTTTGTTGAGCAAACTGCTCGTCATTTGCCCTTTTTTGTTAAAAATAACCTCCGCTTGCGATACCTCCGCAACTTCCCCAATATCTAAGCGAATTTCCCTTTGCCCTTCAATTGCCACTTGCAGCGTCAACTCTTCGGAACTTTGACAGGGATACTTCATTTCCTTGCTAAATATCGGCGAATAAGCATAAGCTTTAGCATAAGGTTCCCAAAGGCGAATTGCATAGCTGTGGCGCAAATAATCATCAACACTCGCTAATTGTGTCAAGGCTAAAGCACCGTGTGCCACTGCTTCAAATGGCTTATCTCTTTGAACTTTTTGCCGCCCAAAATACGAAACCACTAAATTAGATATAGCCGGAATTAAAGAAGTTCCTCCTACCAGCAAAACCTGTTCGATATCTGCTTTGCCGATACCTTTTCCCAGTGCAATAGTCAGCACTTCATCTAAACTTTCCCGCAACTGTTCTAACAACTGCCTAGATTCCAGAATTTCCTCAAGCTTGTCTCGGTTTAGCTGCAAGTCGTAAGACATAAAATTTTCATCGTCAAACCAGCTTTCCTTCGCCTCATTAACTTGAGACAGTTGAATTTTTAATTTTTCCGCTATTTCTAATAAGTTTTGCCAGCCAACTGGGCCGACTTCTGCGCGCGACGAACCAATTTGCCGCAAATAATCTTCGACAATCCAGATGTCAATATCTTCGCCGCCTACATAAGCATCGGATTTTGCCAACACTTCGGCACGCACCCCCCCCAGCCCCCCCTTGGTAAGGGGGGGAGCGAGATTTCTCTCCCCCAGGCTTTGGGGGGGAGCGAGATTTCTCTCCCCCTGGCTAAGGGGGGAAGCGAGATTTCTCCCCCCCTTGGTAAGGGGGGGTAAGGGGGGGGTTAGAGCAGTACGAACTAAACTTAAATCTAAAGTTCCGCCGCCAAAATCAACTACTAAAACTAGAGAGCCGGGGCGTTGTACTGCATATCCCAGGGCGGCGGCTGTGGATTCATCTATTACCTGAACTTCCGCAACTCCCAAACTTTCTCCTAAGTCGCGAAACCAATCTAGATATCGCTCAAATGCTCCAACGGGGACTGTAAAAATTACTTTGTCGGGGTGTATATTTTGTATATACAACTGTTTCCAAATAGTTTTGATAAACTGTTCTGCTACTGATTCTGACCTGTAGGTTTCGCCATCAAGGTTGCGGGGTGGTGGCTGAAAGTCGGCGGCTAAATTGCGTTTAAAAGCTTTGAAAAAGCGGTCTGGCTGGGATTGCCCCAAACGCTGCGATCGCACTTTTTCTCCCAGCACCAACTCTCCGGCATTTTTCACAAAAACTAAAGTCGGCACTACAGATATTTCTCGAATATCTCCGCTCAAATTCTTCGTTTTAAAAATGCGGGACATCTCGCCCAATCGCAAAGTTTCTGGTGTTTTCGTATCCGGGTTAAGAATGCAGACAACGGTATTGCTGGTGCCGAAGTCAATGGCAACTGTAGTCATGGTGATTTTAGATTTTAGATTTTAGATTTTAGATTTAATTTTTCATTGGCAACTGTAGTCATGGTGATTTTAGATTTTAGATTTTAGATTTAATTTTTCATGCCCGCTGGAAGGGTGCGACTAACTTTAGCAGGAGTAAGAATTCGCTCTCCCTCGCGATAGCCGACAAACCGAATATAAACTAATTCTCCTTCGGTTATATCCTCAACATCCGGCTGGTGCAACTGCGGATTGTAAGCAGTTTGTTCCCACGCAGAACCAATCATTTCAAAATCCCAACTTGACAAGAGATTTTCTAAGGGAGTAAACAAAGCTGAGAGATTTTTGGCGGGCATATCCGGCTTGGCTTCTGCCATTTTGCGGGCGGCGGGATAGTTGGTTAACAAAGTTTGCAACTGTTCAAAGGTAGCGCGGCGAAAATCGGCAGTTAGTTGAGCTTTTTGCTGCTGCAATTCCGATCGCAGCCGGAAACACTGCTGCCTCAATTCTTCTATTTCGCTGGGATCAGTTGTGATTGTAGCCGATATGGGCAGCGCGAGCAAAGTGCGATCGAACTCTTGGAAATTCAAATTCAGCACTGTTGCCAGCCGTCTCAGTTGGTCTACCGTGAGTTTTCCCACGTCTCCCTGCCGCACTAAGCGCACTCCAAAGCGACTTAAGCCTGCTTTTTCGCCTAAGTCTTGCCAATCGAGAATGTCTAGCTGATTCATGCGTTCCCGCAGAATTGTATCGTACTTAAACTCGATCGCATCTCCCGCCTCAGATGCAGCATAAAGGTAGATTAAAATTAGAAAAATGCCCCCGACAGCCAGCGCGAAGCTGAAGGCAGGCAGTGTTGTTACATCAACTGTTGCACCCAGGATATCAAACATCTTTAACTCTTCTAAACTTGTTTTAAAGTCTGCGTTTGTTCAACAAGCAAATTTTCTTCGCCTTGGTAGTATTCTGGCAGCAAGTCTTGAGATTCTACTTTTCCGAGGGCTTTTTCAATTCCGGCGGTGGTTTCGGTGCAACTCGAACCGGTGGCGTTGAGGACGGTTTCGGTAATTTTGCCGTCTTTGCCGATGCGGTATTCTATTTGGCGGTATTCTGCCATAATTCTGCCTCTTGGTTTAATGCTTGAGTGTTGACTGCTGAGGGTTGAGTTATATTATAGATTCTATTTACCAATTATTCTAATGAATTTTTGTAGCGACAATGCAACCGGGGTTTCGCCGGAGATTATGGCGGCGATTGCAGCGGCTAATTGCGGTGCTGTGATGTCTTACGGAGATGATGAATATACGCAGCGTTTGCAAGTTAAATTTTCGGATTTGTTCGAGACATCGGTGACTGTTTTTCCTGTAGCAACTGGTTCTGCTGCTAATGCTCTGGCACTTGCGGTTATGACTCCTCCTTACGGGGCTGTTTACTGTCACGCGGACTCTCATATTAATCTGGATGAATGCGGCGCGCCGGAGTTTTTTACAGGCGGTGCAAAGTTAGTGACAGTAACAGGAAATCATGGTAAAATAGAGGCAGAGACTTTAGGAGAAATGCTCGATCGCGCTGGTGCAGGTGTCGTCCACCACGTACAGCCCGCAGCCGTCAGCATCACTCAAGCAACGGAAGCCGGCACAGTCTACAATCCAGCAGAAATTTCCCACATTTCGGAAGTAGTTCGCAGCCACAATTTGCACCTGCACATGGATGGAGCTCGCTTTGCCAATGCGGTCGTGAATTTGGGCTGTTCTCCTGCGGATGTAACTTGGCGGGCTGGTGTGGATATTCTCTCCTTTGGAGCGACAAAAAACGGTGCGATGGCTGCGGAAGCTGTGGTTTTTTTTAATCAAGAATTAGCAAAGACTTTCCCTTTTTACCGCAAGCGCAGCGGGCATCTTTTCTCGAAAATGCGATTTTTGTCGGCACAGTTGGAAGCGTATATAACGGATGATTTGTGGCTGAAGAATGCGGCTCATGCAAATAATATGGCAGCCAAGTTAGCCGAAGGTTTGGCGGGAGTTGAGGGAGTAAAGTTTTGCCATCTAGTTGAAGCTAACGAGATTTTCATGCAGATTCCAGAATCGATAATTGCAGCGGTTTTAGCTGAGGGTTTTCAGTTTTATCGGTGGGACAGTGAAGCTGGATGTACTGTGAGACTTGTAACGGCTTTTAATACTCAGGAAGCTGATGTGATTGCTTTGGTGGAAGCGGTTAAACGCCATCAGTTATGATTTCGTAGGGGCGGTTTTTACGAATGATAACGGCCAGCGATGAACAATCTAAGAAACCCGCCCCCACCTAACAAATAATCCACATCAACCTTGATTTATATTAAATGCAAAAAATAGGCGCGGGGATTTCTCGTCGGGTGGGGGCGGGTTTGAGAGATTGTTGGTTATTTACAATTATTGTGCGTGAAACCCGCGCCTACATTTTAAGAGGTTCAGGAATAGGTTCTGCAACTGCGGCTAGTTCGGGTTCAACTGCTTCGAGGTGTGCTTCTAAAAGCGCCAGATTTCTCATGTTTGATTTATAAAAAGCATCGAAGATATCTCCTACTAAAGGTACTGAACCAACGACGGCTTCTAGACCGATATTGTAAATCATTTTCCCTAGAGTTTTTTGGGGAATGTTGAATCGAGTTGCTAAATAAATTAGGTAGGCGGAAAACGCGGTATCTACGATATCCCCAGCACCCGGAACTAAACCGATAATCGGGTCTAAACCAATGCGAAATTTAGTGCCGGGGATGCCAATGGCGGTATCCATCAGGCGGCTGAGTTTGCGGATGCGGTTGAGGGTGGCGAGACGCTCTATGTTGTTCATATTATTATTGTTGAACTAGGTTGAAAGTTTGAAATCTGTCGGAAGACGGAAAAAAAACATCTAGAAACCGCTCATTTTCCATCTTCGCTAATATGCTGAATTCCCCATTCGTGCATGGCATTAATAATCGGTTTGAGACTTTGGCCCAAAGGCGTTAGCGAATATTCAACTTTTGGCGGCACTTGCAGGTAAATTTCCCGGTGCACAATCCCGTCTGATTCCATTTCCCGCAGTTGCTGCGTCAGCATCTTCTGAGTAATGCCGCTGACAGATCGTTGCAGCTCGTTAAAACGCTTCACTCCTTGAAACAACTCCCGCAGAATCAAGACTTTCCAGCGCCCGCCAATCACCTCTAGAGTGCGTTCTACAGGGCAATTTGCTCGATCGACCTTTACTTCTTGGACTTGCATAGTATCTTTTTGGTAACTACCGCACTTTTAAGTGCGTACTACCCATAATAGCTTGACTCGGTTTAAAATAAAAACATCAAAGAAACACTAGATAAATTTCACTGAGGATTCAGAAAATGATTACCGTCAGAAAAAGTGAAGCAAGAGGACACGCTAATCACGGTTGGCTGGACAGTTACCACACATTTTCTTTTGCCGGCTATTACGATCCAAATTATATGAATTTTCGCTCTTTGCGGGTAATTAATGAGGATTTTGTTAGCCCCGGCAGAGGTTTCGGCACTCACGGCCACAGCGACATGGAAATCATTACTTATGTATTAGAAGGAGCATTAGAACACAAGGATAGTTTGGGTACTGGTGCAGTGATTAAACCCGGTGAAGTGCAGCGGATGAGTGCAGGTACGGGTATCCAGCACAGCGAGTTCAATAACTCGCAAACAGACCCGGTTCATTTGCTGCAAATCTGGCTTTTACCCGATACACAGGGATTGCCTCCGAGTTACGAACAACGGGAGTTTCCCGTGGAAGAAAGGCGCGGAAAACTGCGCTTAGTGGCGGCGCGAGATGCCAGAGATGGTGCTGTGAAAGTGCATCAAGATGTTGATTTGTATGCGGCTGTTTTGGATAAAGATTCGCGGGTTTCTCATGCTTTGCAGCCAAATCGTCACGCTTGGGTGCAAGTTGCTCGCGGCTCGGTTTTGCTCAACGGTTTGCCTTTGAAAAATGGCGACGCTGCGGCGGTTAGCGGCGAAACTGAATTGGCGATTGAAGCTACGGCAGATGCTGAATTTTTGCTGTTTGATTTAGCATAAAATTGAATGCGAAATCCCCGACTTCTCCCAGAAAAAGTCGGGGATTTGAAATTACTCGGCGGTTGAAACCGCTCCTTGTCAAACGAAGTCCGCCTGCGCGGACTAAGAAATTAGGCGTTGCTGAATTGAGGTATGATAAATGGAGCGAGCGATTCATAAAAACCAACTAACTGAAAGTGAAAGACAATGC
>NZ_JAUBTB010000119.1:0-17499 GCF_036704965.1 Microcoleus sp. F10-B2
ATGCAATCATTTGAGGTTTTGGCAATTCTGAATTTCTTTGAAATGAAATCTGCTTGAATATCTGCGGAATGTGGGTTGAAAGATAATACGGCGGTTATCTAAAGCAAAAAGGTTGGGTTTCCTTTCGTTAACCCAACCTATTAATAATGTAATGAAATCAAAATTCAGAGTTTAGCCTTGATTCACCACAGTCGGTTTTAAACTTTCCTGTGACTTCGATCGATCTAAACCATTTTGAACTTCCACAGATTCCTTAATCGGTTTCCGGGCTTCAATTAAACTCAAAGCTTTGTTGACACTTTCAGGTAAAATCACTACCAAACTGCCGGCCGGCGCCTCATCTAAAGCCTTGTTAACGGCCGTTGTTTCGTCGAGAATCAACTCGTATTCAACTTGAGATTTCTTTGCGGTTCCTGCAGAAATCGCCTCTGCAATTCCCTGGCAAATTAACTTGGCCACAACACCGGGTTCTCGCCCGCGCCTGTCAAGATCTTCTTTGACAATGATACGATCGAACATCTCGGCCGAAAGTTTGCCCAGCGTGACAAAATCTTCATCTCGCCGGTCTCCGGGGGCACCTACTACCCCGATCCGCCGTCCCGGCCAATTCAGCACGAAACTGCCCAAAGCTTTGTAGCTGTGGGGGTTGTGGGCGTAGTCGAGCAAAGCGTGATAGTTGCCCAATTTAAACAAATTCATCCGTCCGGGAGTTTGACCGACGGATGCTTGGAAGCTTGACAAAGCAGCGCGAATATCTTCTATTTTCAATCCTTGGGCAAAAGCCGCCAAACAAGCTGCTAAAGCATTGGCAATCATAAACGGCGCGCGCCCGCCCATCGTCAGCGGCACGTTCACAGCCTGCTCAATTCTCAGCGTCCAATCGCCTTTCAATATCGACAAATACCCATTTTCGTAAATCGCTGCCAGCCCGCCCGCAGCGGTATGTTTGGCAACCAGTTCGTTGTCCGGGTTCATGGAAAAATAGGCAATTTGAGCCTTGACACGCTGCGCCATTTGTGCTACCAGCGGGTCATCGGCATTCAAAACTGCATAGCCTTTGGGCATTACCGACTCGACGAGAACGCTCTTGAGTTTCGCCAGTTGTTCCACGGTGTCGATGTCGCCAATTCCCAAGTGATCGGCCGCGACGTTCAACACGACGCCGACATCGCACTGATCGAAGCCGAGGCCCGATCGCAAAATTCCGCCTCTAGCCGTTTCCAGCACCGCCACTTCCACCGTTGGGTCAGACAAAATCAACTGAGCACTCTGCGGCCCGGTATTGTCTCCGCTTTCTACCAAATAATCGCCGATGTAAGTGCCGTCGGTAGTCGTGTATCCGGTAATCTGACCGGTCTGCTTGACAATGTGGGCAAGCAGGCGAGTGGTTGTCGTTTTGCCGTTGGTTCCCGTTACCGCTAAAATCGGCACCCGGCTGGGTTGAGGCGAAGGGAACAGCATATCGAAGACCGCGCCGGCGACGTTGCGGGGTAAACCCTGACTCGGGGCGACGTGCATTCTGAAACCCGGTGCTGCGTTGACTTCGACGATGACGCCGTTGACATCGCGCAGGGGTTGGGAGATGTCGGGAGTTACTACGTCAATGCCGGCGATGTCCAAACCGATAATTTTGGCGACTCTGGAAAACAGCCAGACGTTTTCTGGGTGGATTTCGTCGGTGCGATCGACTGCAATTCCACCGGTACTCAAGTTTGCTGTCGCGCGCAAAAATACTCTTTCCCCGGCGGGCACTACGGAGTCCATCGCGTATCCTTGTTTTTCCAGCAAATCCAGGGACAATTTGTCGATCGTGATCCGGGTGAGCACGTTGTCGTGTCCGTCTCCTCGCTGCGGGTCGCGGTTTACTTCTTCAATAAGCTGTTCTACTGTAGACCTGCCGTTGCCTACGACGTTAGCGGGGACTCGTTCTGCGACTGCTATGACTTGTCCGTTGACTACCAATACTCTGTGGTCGCGGCCGACGTAATAGCGCTCGACTATCACGCTTTTTGTTTTTGATGCCCCGCTGGCTAAGTCGTAAGCTTCTTCTGCTGCTTCCCAGGAATTGATGTCGATCGTAATGCCGCGGCCGTGGTTGCCGTCTAGGGGTTTGAGGACGATCGGATAACCGCCGACATCTTCGATCGCCCCTTGCAGTTCGTCCAAATAATGAATCACCGTTCCTCTGGGAACCGGCACGCCGGCGCTGCGGAGGATATTTTTGGTACCTTCCTTATCGCAGGCTAGTTCTACCCCCAAAACTCCCGTGCGGTTGCTCAGAGTTGCCTGAATCCGCTTTTGGTGAACCCCGTAGCCGAGTTGAATCATAAACCGGGCGCTCAACGGTATCCAAGGAATCCCGCGAGCTTCTGCTTCCTTGATCAGTGTTTCCGTACTCGGCCCCAGGGCCGCCGACGCCGCAAACTCTCTCAGGTCTCTCAAATCTTGGACTAATTCTGCTGCTGGATAAGTGCCAGTCTCGGCAATGCTCTGGCACATCCGCACGCCCGCCCGGGCGGCATAGCGACCTGCTTGTTCGTTTTGATACTCAATTACTACTTGGTAAATGCCTGGGGTAGCAGTCTCGCGGGTGCGGCCGAAGCCGACGGGCATTCCTGCCATTTCCTGAAGTTCTAGGGCTACGTGTTCGATTACGTGTCCCATCATCGTCCCTTCTCTGACACGTTGCAGGAAGCCTCCCTGATGCCCTGGAGAACAGTGATGCTCGTTCAAACTCGGGAGCGCGGCGATCAACCCTTCGTAGAAGCCAGGAATTTCCGATGTGGTTTTATCCGCCCACTCCTCTAAATCCAAACGCATCACGACGAGTTTGTGGCGTCGGATGCTCCAGTAGTTGGGGCCGCGTAAGGTCTGGATTTTAAGTATTTTCATGGTAGTTAGAGGGGTATGGGGCGGGAAATCTTATAGATAATTGGAGCATTTATTCAATTTCGATCTAGATTGCTCGATCGACTGTTCGCTGCGAACAGTTTGGGAGTGAATTTCCAGTTATGGGCTACCCAATTGAAAATTCATGCCCCAGCGATTCGGTGAAAAACAAGTACAGGTCAATGGCATGACAAAACTCAAAGCCCGAAGGTAGAATTTTCTGTGATTCTGCCTTCTGGCGTCAGCCCGTGGCTGCTTCGGAATCTATTTTTTTGTTGTATCCATTATTCGGTGGCAATGTCGCATAATTTCTGCTTTATCAATAACTCTGAAATTCTGCGTTAGTTGGCTGTGCGGCATTCTGGGGGCCAGCCAGACTCGGAACAGGCTGCCGATGGCATTGGTTTGCCTAGGGGCATATTGTAACAATCTCCGTGACACAGAACGTGCAAGCGCATATTGAACAGACTTAAGGGTTCTGTCGCTCCTACTACCGACTCATTGGTATAAAAATTTTCCCTAGAATCAACAATAGTCACAGTGCCTTTACCGAGAATTTTCATAGTATCGTCTCCCTCAAACAAGGCGCAGGTGTCTTCGTCAATACCAATAGCGATGCGATCGGGATGGCAAGCCACAGCCGACAGCAAGCGAGCCATGCGGTTGCGATTGTGAAAATGCTGGTCTACGATCAGCTCGGGAATAATGTTAAGTCCGTTTGCCATGTCTACTAAAGAGCGGTTCGGCGGGGCCCCGCTCCCGCCGCCTGCAATCATGTGATATCCCATCACCGCAGCACCCGCGCTGGTGCCGGCGAGGGTAATCTTGCCTTCGAGAGCTTCTTTGCGAATTTTCTCCATCAGCGGGGTGTCCGCCAGCAGCCCGCAGAGCCTCAGTTGGTCGCCACCTGTGATGAATACGCCCGTACAATCTTCTAAGTAATCTTTCCAGACAGGGTTTTCGGCTTGTTCGCGTTCGCGGATGTCCACTACTTTGACGGCGCTAACGCCCATTTCTTCAAATATGGTGCGGTAGCGGTTGCTAATTCCTTCGGGATCTCGCGAAGCGCAGGGAACGATCGCCAGCCGAGCGTTTGCACCCCCAGCACGGCAAAAAAAGGTGTTCAAAATCTCTCGCCCGTGAACTTTGTCTTCGGCTCCCCCGATGACCATAATCGAGGTTTTTGTGCGCTGGGGAATGTTGTGTTCAAGGGCTTGAGATGTCAACTGCTGCATGGTTTGTCTTCCTCTGTTGGATGTGAAATTCAATTTTGCCGTGGCTGTGCGTAGAATAGGGCTTTTTAAGAATAAATATTTGTTGGTGCGAGCGAGGTGCGATCGCCGAACGCGCGATCCCGCAGTTGTTTGGCGGCGAGTTTGCTTGCAGTCGCTGTCATGAAAAACTGATGATTGTTGTACAAAACTGGCCCGCCGACAAAGGAAGAGAATTTAACTTGCAAAAATTCTCAGAAATTATAAGAAATTATAAAGAATAAAGCAATTACTGAAAACTGAACTCCCCCTAAGGGTCAAACTAGAGGTGATGTATCAATGAAATTCCAATAATTGTGCGATTTGACGTAGTTACCCTATTTCCAGAATTTTTCCGGGCTCCCCTAGAGTCGGGACTGATGGGCAAAGCCTTAGCTAAAAATATTGCCGAGGTGAATTTTGTCAATCCCCGCAATTTTACCACAGACAAGCACCAGCGAGTCGATGATGAGCCTTACGGTGGCGGAGTGGGGATGCTGATGAAGCCGGAACCGATTTTTGCTGCGGTGGAGTCGCTGCCAGTTTTGCCGAGGCGGGAGGTGATTTTGCTGACTCCCCAGGGGGAACCGATGCAGCAGGCGATGTTTCGGGAGTTGGCGGCGGATCGCGATCAGTTGGTGTTGATTTGCGGTCATTATGAGGGTGTGGACGATCGAGTGCTGCATTTGGTCACTCGCGAGGTATCTTTGGGGGATTTTGTGCTCACGGGGGGCGAAATTCCAGCTTTAGCTTTGATTAATGGGGTTTTGCGATTGCTGCGGGGAACTGTGGCGAAGGAAGATTCCCTAAAGTTTGAGAGTTTTGAGGACGGACTTTTGGATTATCCGCAGTACACTCGACCGGCGGATTTTCGAGGATTGAAGGTGCCCGACGTGTTGCTGTCTGGCAATCACGCAGAAATTGCTCGCTGGCGCAGGGAACAGCAAATTGAAAGAACTCGATCGCGCCGATCGGATTTGTACGAGGTTTGGTTGCAGGAGAAGGCAGAATAGGAGAAAGGGCGATCGCACGGGCGGTCAATCGATTTTCGATTTTCGATTTTCGATTTTCGATTTTCGATTGACTTGCGCGAGATAAATGCGGGGGACGCAAGGATTTTCGATTTTCGATTTGGGATCGATCCCACCGATCGATCGCGTGGCGGGTACCACCTTTGAAATTCCTGGTTAGAAACCGGTTTTTTTGGGGTAATACTTCGTTGCAGTCCACACCCAAGGTAAAAAACCCGGTTTCTTTGGTCTTGATGTGTAAGTCCCGTATATTTAAGATTTTAATAAATTTTGGATTCGCGTTTGTAAGTCTTTGAGTTCAAAAGAGCGATCGAGAAGTCGCCGATAATTTTCTAGCGTTTCCAGCATTAACCTTTCTCTCCTCCCTCCAGTAACTTTAGGATTGCCATAACGGCTGAGGAAGTCAGCAAAAAAAAATCTTTAACACTCGGAGCGGCATTAAAAAATAAATTCAATTATCTCCCTGAAAATATGAAATAATTGTCTTATACTATACTTTCCAAACCTCATTTTTACATGAACATCCGCATCGGCAATGGCTACGACATTCACTGCTTAGTTCCCGAACGCCCCCTCATCCTCGGTGGCGTGCACATTCCCCACGAATTAGGCTTACTCGGCCACAGCGACGCCGACGTACTTACCCACGCTATCATGGATGCCATGCTCGGAGGTCTGAGCTTAGGAGATATCGGTCTTTATTTCCCTCCAACTGACCCGAAATGGAAAGGTGCTGATAGTCTCGTCTTGCTAGCACAAGTCAATCAGTTAATATTAGATAAAGGCTGGGAAATCGGCAATATTGATTCGGTGGTGGTAGCAGAACGTCCAAAGCTGAAACCGCATATTGAGCAAATGCGCGATCGGCTTTCTACTGTCCTACAATTAAAACCTGACCAAATCGGCATCAAAGCTACTACCAACGAAAAGTTAGGGCCCGTGGGGAGAGAAGAAGGAATTGCAGCCTATGCTGTAGTTTTGTTAGTGCTAAAATAGTGGTCAGATTCTAAGGATTTTTAACCCATTTAGGAGTCAAATGTATGCTCGCCGAAAACTTGGAAATCACAACACCGATCGACGTTGACATCATTGCTCTCGATAAGGACGATCGGGTAGTCATGCTAATCGAGGTCAAAATTATTCAAGCTCAAGAAACAGCAGCAAAGCAGAGGATTGCTGATTACATGATATCTTGGATGAAAGCTGCGTTAGCGAAAATGTCCGAGCAACGCACCATCATTCCCTATGCGATGTTTGTTGACACCGAACAAATTCTGATTTTCAAATGGGACGGAGTAAATTTATCTGAACCTGTTTGCTCTCTAAACACTGCTGAGATCCTTCGCCATTATGAGCCTGAATTTGGCAAGAAACGGATATTCAAGCGATACCTAACTAGACTGGTTGAATCATGGCTGCGCGACTTAGCTTATAATTGGAAGTCTGAGATTCCAACCGCATCAGAACAGATAGCAAAAATCGGCTTGCTCCCACTGCTAGCAGGTGGGACGACTAAATCTGGGGTAGAAATTGGTGGCAATTTTATATATCGAGACTAACTTTCTGATGAGCATTGCTACGGGACGCGACCCTGACGCTAACAACTTGTTGGTGAGTGTACCGACATCAGTCAGCATAGCCATACCAAGTATTTGCTGCATGGAATCACTTTCGGCTTTAGAAGACGAAATCAAGCGACGCAACCGTTTTTTAGGTGAAATAGAAAAACAAATTAGTCAGCTAAAGCGAGATAAAACTTCACCCTCTGCCCAGTCTCTTGTCTTCCACTTAGAGCAATCACTCAATGAAAATGAGGCTCTGATAAATGATATTAATGCACGTCTTTTTGCAGATCTTGATTTGTTAGCCACAAAGATAGAAATGATTCCCTTAACAGCAGGCATACTTCAAGCAAGCTTGAATTCAATTTTTATTGAAGAAGACCCGACAGACAATTTGATTCTGCACTGCATCTTGAATCACGCACACTTACATCCTAATGAAGTCAATGTATTTTTGAGTAATAATACAAAAGAATTTGGTCTGCCCAAAGTTCGAGATGCTTTGCGGGAAGTAGGGATAACCAAGTATTTTTAGCGTACTGAAGACTTTCTCGGTTGGTTACAATCTCAGTCATAGTTGCACGCAGGTGGTAAACTAAAAAATTATGAAAATTTCTATGATGCTACATTCAAAACTGCGCTGGCTCGCGATTTTACTGGCGGCAATTGCCACTATAACTCTGTCTGCGTGCACTCCGGCCCGATCGAACTTAGTAAACAGACTCATCGTTCCCACCCCCAGCGGCCCGGCCACCTTTAACTACCCCCTAAATCAGTCTGCATACAGCGTTTTTGGCTATATGTACGAGGGATTGATTAACGAAAATGGCTTGACATCGGAGTTAGAACCCGGTTTAGCTGAGTCCTGGGAAGTTTCTAAAGATGGCAAAAAGATTGTCTTCACCCTGCGAGAGGATTTGAAATGGTCGGACGGCGAACCCCTGACTGCGGATGACATTATATTCAGCTATGAAAAGATTTATTTCAACGAGCAAATTCCTAGCAGTTTGAAAGATACTCTGAGGGTTGGCACGAGTCGCGAATACCCAAAAGTTAAAAAAATTGACAGTCAGCGCGTTGAATTTTCCGTTGCAGAACCTTTTGCTCCATTTATTAGATATGCTGGGGGAATACCGATTTTACCAGCTCATATTTTACAGGAATCTATCGACAATACAGATGCAGACGGCAAGCCTAAATTCCTGGCTACTTGGGGCACGGATACTGACCCTAAAAAAATTGTCGGCAACGGTCAGTACCGAATGCTGAGCTATACTCCAAATCAGCGCGTGGTTTTGGAACGAAATCCGTATTTTTGGCGCAAAGATGCTGAGGGAAATGTCCAGCCTTACATCCAGCAAATTGTTTGGCAAATTATCGAAAATACTGACAATCAACTGCTGAATTTTCGATCGGGCGATTTGGATACTCTGAATGTGGAACCGGAAGTGTTTCCCCTGCTGAAACGGGAGGAAAAACGCGGCAAATATACGGTCTTTAACGGTGGCCCGGATACTGGCAGCGTCTTTATGTGTTTCAATCTGAATAAGGGGCGCAATGCTCAAAATCAGCCGTTTGTAGACCCGGTTAAATCTCGGTGGTTCGCGAGTAAGGAATTTCGGCAGGCGATCGCCTACGGCATCAACCGATCCGCCATGACTAACAATATCTATCGCGGACTTGGCGCGCCCTTGCATTCCCCAATTCCGCCGCAAAGTCCGTTCTACCTTTCCCCAGAACAGGGATTGAAAACTTACAGTTACGATCGGCAAAAAGCCAAAGAGTTGCTGTTAAGTGCAGGTTTCAAATATAATAGTGGGGGTCAATTATTGGATGCTGAGGGCAACAAAGTCCGATTTACTTTGTTGATGGCTGCGGGTAAAAAAGTTCGGGAACAAATGGCAACGCAAATTAAGCAAGACTTGGGCAAACTGGGGATGCAAATTGATACGCAGTTCCTGAGTTTTAACACCTATGTGGAAAAGCTGCGGTTGACGAGGAATTGGGATACTTACCTCGGCGGTTTTACGGGAGGTACCGAACCGCACAGCGGCTACAATATTTGGTCGGTCAATGGGACTTTGCACAGTTTTAACCAGGGGCCGCAAGCCGGAGAACCGCCGATTAAAGGTTGGGAAGTGTACGACTGGGAGCAGAAAATCGATGACCTTTACGTGAAAGCTTCCCAGGAGCTTGATGAGGCGAAGCGCAAGGAAATTTACGCTGAAACGCAGCGGATTATAGCGGAACAAGTGCCTTTTGTTTATATGGTGAATCCGCTGACTTTTGAGGCGGTGCGCGATCGCGTTTCGGGAATTCGCTACAGTGCCCTCGGCGGTGCTTTCTGGAATTTGTACGAGTTGAAAATAACAGAATAGTTATTAGTCAGCACTCAGCACTCAGCATTTATTAGTCTGTAGGGGCGGGTTTTACCAAGGTATGTGCGATCGACCGATGGGATAAATAAACCCGCCCAGAGCAATCTATAGCAGTCAGCAGTCAAATTCATCAGTCATTAATTAATGGAACCTGAAATTTTACAGAAGTTACTCGAATCTGTGGCGGCAGGCGATATTAGCCCGATCGCAGCTTTGGATAAATTAAAGCATTTTGACTTTGAACAAGTCGGCGATTTTGCCAAAATTGACCACCACCGCACTCTCAGAACGGGTTTTCCTGAAGTAATTTGGGGCCCGGGGAAAACTCCCGACCAAATTGTTGAAATTATCGAGGCGATGCGCGGGCGAAATTCTGCGGTGATGGCGACGCGAATCGAACCGGAAGTTTTCGAGCAATTGCAGCAAAAAATACCCGATTTATGCTACTACCAAAAGGCTCGAATTTGTGCAATTTCTGCTAATTTCCCAACTCCGCAGCATCCGGGTACTGTGACTATTATCAGTGCGGGAACGGCGGATTTACCTGTAGCGGAAGAAGCGGCAGTTACTGCGGAACTTTGCGGTTTTCAGGTGCGGCGTTTGTGGGATGTCGGAGTTGCCGGCATTCACCGCTTGCTGAGCAACCGGCACGTCATTGCCGGTGCTGATGTGTTGATTGCAGTGGCGGGTATGGAAGGTGCTTTGGCGAGTGTGGTTGCGGGTTTGGCAGATTGTCCGGTGATTGCTGTGCCGACGAGTGTAGGTTACGGCGCGAGTTTTGGCGGGATTGCTCCTCTTTTAACTATGCTCAATTCTTGTGCCGCTGGTGTGGGCGTGGTGAATATTGATAACGGGTTTGGGGCGGCGATTTTGGCTGGTCAAATTCTCAGAAGTGCTGGCAGAGTGGGAAAAAGAGGAGAGGGGGAGAAGGGGAAAGGGGGGGAAGAGTTAGAAACCCCCTCGCTCAGATCGGACTAAGGCCAACTGTCACAGGACGATCGATTTTTAGGGTGCATCTTGTACCATTCTCAAGAACAGGCAAGATGCCTGTTCCACAAAGAGTGAGTTTTCTTGTGAGGTGGGCAGGAGAGCCTGCCCCTAAAAAACCTAATTGAAAATGGTGCAACATCTCAGGTCCATCAGACTCAGTTATAGAAACTTTATTGAAGATTTCCGGTAGTAGAGCACCTTACTATATGTGCCAGTTGCGTCCAGGACTGCCAGACTCGGAGGTTGAAACCGCGTCTAAACTTGCCTGTCGTCCCAGCAGAGGGCGACTAAAAAATACAGGAGGTATTATTAAAGCCGGGTTTGATACTACTTGCTGCCCAGCCAAATCGGATAAGCAGAAGAATCCTCAGCTTTCAACTTTTGCGCCTGATAACTCTTGCTAGTCCAACTAGCTACTGTTTGCAGGCTTTCTGTCAAACAACTTTCGCTGCCAAACGCTTCAAATCCCAAAGTCCACCACGCGCTGCCGTTAATGTTCAACTGAGTAAGTTCTACGGTGCAACCTTGGGGAATTGGGGCTTCCACAGGGACAGACATCAGGACACCAGGGGTCGAAACTTGATAAAGACGCTGCGCTCGCTTTTTCTTGACTCCCACCCACTTTCCTGTCGCCAAAATATCCGCCGGTATCGGTCCGATGGTGTCGGCACAAACCCATTTGAGCCACTTCTCGGCCTTACCTTCCCAGCGGTTGCCAAACTGCATCGCCCCCAACTCTCCCTGACGCCACTTTACCTCCAAGGTTTTCCCGCGCAGCTTCACTCCCAAGTAGTCGCAGTTAGGTACTAGCAAATATATGTCTTCCCGCTCTTCTGGAGGCGAAAGATACCCGCCGAGACTGTCGCTTCCAAACCATTGACCGATCGATTTTGGCAGCGCACCGCTATAAAACCACCGCATTTCCAGACTGGCCCGCATAAATTTTTCCTCCGTTCCACAATTTTTGTCAAACCCAGACTGGATTTGCCACACACCATCGACTTTTGTGCCTCTCCACTCTATCCTCCCCCCTCCGGGGCCCAGAGTCTACAGTCCACAGTCCGATCGGGGTCTTTCAAAAAAATTTCTCACAATCCTTTACATATCTTCACAAGTCTGTTACATTAATTTACAGTACAGTAAAAATAATTTAGGAAAAAAAACATGACTAACAGAGGCTTAATGCTGGACGACCAAGGCAAAATGAACAATTTTGCGATCGAGCCGACAGTATACATCGATGACGAACCCCGCACCGGCTTCACCCCCTACGCAGAACGCTTAAACGGCCGCCTTGCCATGATTGGTTTTGTTTCTCTGTTGGCTTTAGAAGTTTCTACCAAGCACGGACTGATTAGCTGGCTGACTCACCTGTAATGATTTTGTTAAAAATTAGACTCTACGGCTATGCCTCGCGGGCGGTACACAAACTGCGAGCATAGCTGAACTATTTTTAGGCGCGAGGTTTGGTGAGACAATTAAAATTAAATATTTTAGTGTTACCCTACCCGTAAAAATAATGCTCAAACGAATTGCGGCAATACTTCTGGTTGTTCTAAGCCTTACCTTGACCGGTTGTGTGTCTAAAGTCACCGGACTCAAAAGCTACGTTGATACTGGCGACGGCTATCAATTTCTCTATCCTAACGGCTGGCTGCCGATCGCGGTTTCTAACGGGCCTGATGTGGTGTTCCGCGATTTGATTCAGCAAACCGAGAACGTCAGCGTGGTAATCAGTCCAGTCCCAGAGGGCAAAACTCTGGCAGATTTGGGATCGCCGACGGATGTGGGATACAAGCTCAGCAAAAGTGCGATCGCCCCGAGTGATTCGGGCCGGGAAGCTGAATTAGTTAATGCAGAAGCTCGCGAATCGCGATCGAAAAACTATTACATTTTAGAATACGCCGTTAAGTTGCCAAACCAAGAACGGCACAACTTAGCGAGTGTAGCCGTCAGCCGCGGCAAACTTTTTACGCTTAACGTTTCCACTACCGAAGAACGCTGGCCCAAGGTAAAAGAAGCTTTTGAGAAAGTAGTTAAATCTTTCTCTGTTTATTAGGTTAAAAATGGGGCATGGGGAATGGGGCATTGGGAATTGGGCATCGGGCATCGGGCGTTAGTTATCTCTTCCATGTCAATTATCCAATATTTCGTGTTATGTCGTTTCCGGTGGCGTTGGAATAATATATTTAGATGATATCAGTGCGAGCGTCCCCGCTCGCGATTTGGGTCGCGAGCGGGGACGCTCGCACTACATAATTCCGATGCTACCGGATTTGATATTATTTGTTGTTTCTTGGTTTTTAGTTATTAGTTATTAGTGATAGTAACCAATAACCAATAAACAATAACTAATAATCTATCACCAATGCCCAATGCCCAATGCCCGATCCCCGATGCCCAATGCCCGAGGATTTATAACTTATGAAAATTCCAACTTTTGTATTAGCCTCAGCTTCCCCGGCGCGCCGCAGCCTGCTAGAAAATGCTGGCATTCAAGCTGTAATTTGCCCCAGCGACTTTGACGAAGCGCAAATACAAATGAGGGATGCCACTAAATTAGTGCAGGTTTTAGCAGAGGGAAAAGCTGAGGCTGTAGCTAAGTTTTTACTGGCTAATTCTCACCCGCAAATCCGCAATCCCAAATCTTGTTTGGTGTTGGGATGCGATTCAATTTTGCTCGTAGATGGCGAAATTCACGGCAAACCGAAGGATGCCGAAGAAGCAATCTCGCGCTGGCAGAAAATGCGCGGTAAGGTTGGCGAATTATATACGGGTCATGCTTTAATTGATACTAGATTTGATGACTTTGATGAGGCAAGGTCGCGATCGCTCATTCGCTGTCAAGTTACAAAAGTTCATTTTGCAGAAGTTACCTCGCGCCAAATTGCGGCTTACGTCGCTACTGGGGAACCGCTGCAATGTGCGGGCTGTTTTGCACTCGAAGGTAAAGGCGGCTTTTTTGTGGAAAAAATCGAAGGATGTCACACGAATGTGATCGGTTTGAGTTTACCTCTGCTGCGGCAAATGCTCAGCGAAATGGGATATGATGTGGCGGATTTTTGGTCTTGAAATGCAGAACTTGGAAACGAATAAAATTTTTTGTAGTAAGGACTAAAGTCCTGATAGAGGACTTTAGTTCTTACTATAAACCTCAGAGGATTATCCAAGGGCGATCGAGCTTTCAGACACAGAGGTAAACTGAAGTAGATCCGGCGAAACATCTTTCACCAAACCCAAGATATTGCCGGTGCTAGCTTCCCGAATCACCGTCGCCTTAGTATTTAAAATTCTAAAATCAGCCGTTCGAGGAATTCCCGGAGGAAAAGGCCCGCTGCTGTCATAATCTCTGGCATCACCAATTGTTAAAAACCTTTCGCTCAAAACAATATCATCTCGCGTCAATCCACCCGCCAATCCAATTACATCACCTTGAGCGGGATTGTAATCGAGAATAAAATCTGCAGGCACTTCATCTACATCAAAATTGCCGCTAGGAGGCGGCTGAAGCGAACCAATTTCCCCCGAAGTGGCTCCCACTTCTGTGCGGAGGACAAACAAATCAGCGCCTTCTTTTCCCCAAAGTCTATCAATTCCAGCATCACCGATTAGAGTATCGTTTCCACTTTCTCCTACTAAAGCATCATTCCCTTTACCGCCGCGAATAAAATCATTGCCCGTGCCTCCGTAAGCGTAGTCATTGCCTTGATCTCCGCTGACGAAATCGTTGCCGCATTCTCCGTAAAGTATGTCAAAATCTTGACCGCCGCGAATAGTATCGCTGCCGCAACCTCCGATTAAAGTATCTGTGCCGCTGTTGCCGTTTATCAGTTCCGCAGCACCTGAACCTCTGACAAAATCGTTGCCTGCTAAGGCCCGCAAACCTCCGGGAATGTTGCGGAGGATTCCATTTGCGAGTTGAACTATATCGTCGTTCGCAGTGAGGTCAAAAAAGTTGGGATCGCTACCAGGATTTAATGGCCCCGTTAGCAATCTAATGTTGGGGGGATCGGCAATAATTAGGTCGGAGTTTTCAGCTAACGCTCTAATTTCTCCGAGAGTTGTTTCTGACATCGTAGCTTTCTCCTGTTTTGATTGACTTTGTTGACATTCTGATTTTAACAAAGGTTTCAATTAGAAAATCTGCGTGAAGTTGCGGTGAATAAAAATTAAATTACTGTCAAAATTGCCCCCGGTAGTTATGCAACAAGCCTCGCTTATTGACACCAGACGGCCCAAATCCGCAAATATTTTGAACTGTGTACCAATAATTCTGGGGATCGCGTACTCTATTACCCGTCAGCAGTCAGTGTGGAAAAACCCACAAACTGCAAAATGTCATCACACCTTGAGTAAGGCCAGGAATCGTTAATATGCAAGACACTGCGATCGAATTTATTAAAGCCAGAGAAATCCTCGACTCCCGCGGCCGTCCCACCATTGAAGCTGAAGTTTACCTAGCAAACGGTGTTGTCGGACTCGCCCAAGTCCCCAGCGGCGCGTCTACAGGCTCTTTTGAAGCCCACGAACTCCGCGACGGCGACAACCGCCGTTACGGTGGCAAAGGAGTCCTGAAAGCCGTCGATAACGTCGAACATAAAATTGCCCCCGCTTTAGCAAATCTAGATGCGATCGACCAAGCATTGGTAGACAAAACCATGATTGACTTGGACGGTTCCCCCAACAAATCCAACCTCGGTGCAAATGCGATTCTCGGGGTCTCTTTAGCCACAGCAAAGGCTGCTGCCGAGACTTTAGGACTCCCCCTTTACCGCTACTTGGGCGGCCCCTTGGCGAACGTTCTGCCCGTGCCTCTGATGAATGTCATCAACGGGGGCTCTCACGCTAACAATAATGTGGACATTCAAGAATTTATGATTGTCCCTGTGGGTGCGCCATCTTTTAAAGAAGCTTTACGCTGGGGTGCAGAGGTATTTGAATCCCTAAGTAAAGTCTTAAAAGCTGAGGGTTTGCTGACTGGTGTGGGTGATGAAGGGGGCTTTGCACCTAATCTTAAATCCAATCAAGCAGCTTTGGATTTGTTGATTGCAGCTATTGAAAAAGCCGGCTACAAACCGGGCGAACAAGTGGCTTTAGCTTTGGATGTTGCTGCTAGCGAATTTTACAAAGATGGGCAGTACACTTACGACGGTGTGGCTCATTCGCCAGCAGAGTTAATCGATTATTTGGATGCTTTAGTGGGGCAATATCCGATCGTTTCCATTGAAGACGGTTTGCACGAAGACGATTGGGACAGTTGGGTAGCGCTGACGCAGAAAATGGGCAGTAGAGTTCAGTTGGTGGGTGACGATTTGTTTGTTACCAACCGCACGCGACTGCAAAAAGGAATTGATTTGAAAGCTAGCAATTCGATTTTGATTAAGCTGAATCAAATTGGTTCTTTGACGGAGACTTTGGAGACGATCGACCTCGGCAAACGGAACAGCTATCGATCGGTCATCAGCCACCGTTCCGGCGAAACTGAAGATACCACAATTGCCGATTTGGCGGTAGCGACTCGCGCCGGTCAAATCAAGACTGGTTCGCTATGCCGCAGCGAACGAGTTGCCAAATACAACCGCTTGCTGCGGATTGAGGACGAATTGGGCGATCGGGCAATTTATGCAGGATCGATCGGTTTCGGGCCAAAATAACACTCGGTAATCGGGCCTAAAAGCATCAGGCATCGGGAATTGGGCATCGGGAATTGGGCATCGGAAATCGGCAATTTACATTGTGTAGGGGCGGGTTTTACCAGAAATAATTGTCTAAAACCAACAATCTCGTAAACCCGCCCCCACCAATTACCAATTACCAATTACCAATTACCTGTTTGCCCCATGCCCCATGCCCCATGCCCCATGCCCCATGCCCAATAATTAAGGATAGAAAGCCAATTGAGGCAAACCCAAAGTTTCTTCCCAGTCCATCATCAAATTCATACACTGGATGCCTTGACCGGCTTGACCCTTAATTAAATTGTCGATCGCCGACATCACAATTACTCTGTCAGTCCGCGGATCGACTTCGATGCCGATATAACAAAGATTCGTGCCACAAGCCCATTTTGTTTGCGGATAAACCCCAGCCGGCAACACTTTTACCCAAGGACAATTGCGGTAAAAAGCGTTAAAAATAGTGATCAAATCTTCCCGAACCAAACCCGGATCGCGCAGAGTTGAGTAAACAGTTGCCAGAATTCCTCGCACCATCGGAATTAGGTGGGGAGTAAATTGAACTTTGATATCTTGTCCGGCTAAGTCGCTGCAAATTTGTTCAATTTCTGGCGTGTGGCGGTGGCGGCCAACGCCGTAAGCGCCCAGAGAACCCTCTGCTTCAGCCAACAAGAGATTAACTTCGGCTTTGCGGCCCCCTCCAGAAGCACCGGATTTGGCGTCGATAATTGCTGTTTCTGGCACGATCAGACCTTGTTTGAGCAAAGGTGCCAGCGCTAATAAACTAGCAGTGACGTAGCAGCCGGCACAGCCTACTAACTGAGCGTTTTTAATGCGATCGCGGTACAATTCTGGCAAACCGTAAACAGCCGTTGCAGCAACTTCAGAGTCTAATCGTTCGCCGCCGTACCAAGCTTTGTAAGTTTCCAGATTTTCAAATCTGTAGTCAGCCGACAAATCCAAGACTTTGCAGCCTTTTGCGATCAGCGTCGGTGCCATTTTGCAAGCTAAACCGTTCGGCAGCGACAGAAACACAACTTCACATTTTGCCGCTATTTTATCTAAGTCGATCGCCTCGACAGTCAAGTCAATGCAGTTAGTCAGATGCGGATAAAGGCTGGAAAAAGGTTTTCCCGCACTGCTATCCCCGCCCAAATAGACTACTTCGGCCACTGGGTGATCCGCCAGCAGTCGTACAAGTTGCACGCCGCCGTACCCTGAAGCGCCGATAATTCCTACAGGCACACGTCCAACATCTCCCATTTTCCTTTATCCCCTCAGCCGTTGAAGTCAAAAACGCTTGAACTTTTGCTGCATTGTAGTACCAAACGCCAACTTTGGTGGCAAAGAATTGTGTAGTTTTATTTGAGAGGTGCATTTTTGTGAATTTTCCGGTGTTTGACACCGCCCAAAAACCGATACAAAGCCCCGACTCCTTTCCTGGAGAGCCCAAAATTTTAGACCAAAGTTCCAGCTTCCAGATTCAAAGCTGCAAGTAAATCTCAAATCTCAAATCTCAAATCTCAAATCTCAAATCGACTGACCCATCGCCAAAACCCTAAAATTAACAAACGGATGTGCGATCGTGCTATAGCAATCCTATATGAATTGTGAAAAGGCATCAAATCTTTTTAAGTTAGGAAAATAGAAAAGATTATATTTAGCAAACAATTGAAATAAAAGATTAATAATATTAAAATTTTTGCCGAAACGATAAAACCTCC
>NZ_JAUBTB010000120.1:0-17266 GCF_036704965.1 Microcoleus sp. F10-B2
CCCGCCCTTTCTGGACGGGCGGGATGGGCCCATCCCACAAGAACATCACGCATTGTAAGTTATTTAATTCTCATTCCATATCGACTGCTGTACGCGATCGCTAAAACAAGTCAAATCGGTTCTATAAATTCAACAAACCCGGTTTTTCAAGAAAACCGGGTTTTTGAGTCTAAAGAGTTTTAAGTTAACCTGCTAACTCAATTCGATCGCCGACTGTGAGGCGATTCGTAGCAAACTCCCGAACCTGTATCCGAGACAAAATGACAATCCCAGTAAGAGCGAATAAAGCTTTTCCAAATTGGATCGGTTGACTTGCGATAATAATCGCCCAAGACTGGTTTAATTGCTTCCGTTGCTTCCTTCAAGTGATAGTGCGGCATGGTCGAGAAAATGTGGTGGGCTACGTGAGTCCCGATGTCGTGATGGATGGAATTGATGATTCCGTAGTCGCGATCGATCGTAGATAACGCACCTTTCAAGAAATACCAATCATCACCGCGATACCAGGGAATATCGGCTTCTGTGTGGTGGAGGAATGTTACCAAATCCAGCCACATCACGAATACTACATAGGGAACCAAGTAGAATTTCAGCAAAAACAGCCAACCAAACTGATAGGTTAGCGCGCCTAAAAAGCTTACCATCAGCACCAAGGATGCGGAACTGGTCAACACGTCCCATTTTTCGGAAGGACGGAAAAGCGGGCTACCGGGCACGAAGTGAGAACTTACCTCATCGCCCGATCCGCGAAACAGATAAATTGGGTAGGCAAATAACATCAAATAGAAGCGTCCCAGCTTTTCATACCAGAGCATTTGATTGTATTTGCTCTCTGACACCGGATACCAGCTTTCATCATTATCCAAGCTGCCTGTATTCGCGTGGTGGGTTCTGTGACTGATCCGCCAACCGTGGAAGGGCACGAGAATTGGAGCGTGGGAGAGGTGTCCGATCAGGTTGTTGAGCCATTTTATCTTAGAAAATGAACCGTGTCCGCAGTCGTGACCGACTACAAACAATGCCCAAAACATGGTTCCCTGCATCAACCAGAAAATTGGGTAAAAGAACCAGGAATCGAGGGTGTAGGCGATCGCGTACAAACCTGCGATGATGCCAATATCTAAAAAGAAGTAAGCTAGAGATTTCCAGGGCGAGGGTTCAAAACAGTGGGCTGGAATGGCTGCCTTGATATCACTAAGAGTAAAAGGTAACTCTGTTGTACGAGAGGACGAGCCTTGATTGCTCGGCGGATTGAGAACAGTATTTGATTGCACGAAGTTTCCGATTTAAGCTGACTTGAGAAACCGCATTCCGCCTTGTAACAGTCAATCGATTTTAGATTTTAGATTTTAGATTTTAGATTCACTCCACAGATGAATTTGGGGGCTTAACTAATATCTAAATTTTTTGGCTCTCTCCGACTCATGTCGGGGGTTTGTATCCCTAAGCAGGTGAGGTAACATTCAACCTGCAAGGAGCCATATTTTTTACTCTGCAAGGGTTTCTAAAGTTCTTTAGTTCGCATGAAGAGCCCGTCCTCGATTCTCAAGCAAGTTGGCTTGTGGAATACTTGTATGGGAAAAATTAGTGCGATCGACCCTGTTATCTAAAAAAATTTGATGTGTCCGTTGTTTGTGCGAAATGCGACTTCAATCTGAGAGTGCACTTTTGGAGGCACTACCTCCAGTCTGCAGGTGGCATACAGCACTTGCAGCAGAAATTGTGAACGAGAGTTTAGGGAAATGCCGATCGATTTTGGATTTTATATTTGAGATTTTAGATTGAAGGACAAATCTCAAACCTCAAATCCAAAATCGATAATCGGAGTGTTGGGTTTCACACAAGTTATACCCAACCGACTGTTCACTATAGTTCACAATTCCTGCAAGAATTGCTACAGCTAAGTTAATTTAACATTTCTACACACAGTCTGGCAACGAGTTACCCGAAAAATTTGAAAATCCATAAATCCGGGAAACTGACGGGCGAGCCAGCGCTTTTTGATTTTCTAGGTTGCAGCCTTTTCTAATATGAGCTTAGACCGTTTTACCATTTCGGGAACGTCGATCGGATAATCGCCGGTGAAACACGCCGAACAAAAACTCATCGGGTCTTCGTTAGTGGCCTGGAGCATTCCATCCCAACTCAAGAAAGCCAAAGAATCTACCCCAATTTGGGCGCCGATTTCTGCGACTGACTTAGTAGCAGCAATTAACTGATCTTGATTGTCGGTGTCGATCCCGTAGAAACAAGGATGTGTCACAGGCGGCGAGGAAATTCTCATGTGAACGGCGATCGCGCCCGCATCCCGCAAGGCTTTGACAATTTTGCGGCTGGTAGTGCCGCGCACGATCGAATCGTCGATAATAATTACTCGCTTTCCTTCCAACACATCTTTGAGAGGGTTGAGTTTCATGCGGATTCCTGACTCCCGCATTGTCTGAGTCGGTTGAATAAAAGTGCGCCCGACGTAGCGATTTTTAATCAATCCTTCGGCGTAAGGAATGCCGGAAGCTTGAGAAAAGCCGATCGCCGCCGGGATTCCAGAATCGGGAACGCCGATGACTATATCAGCATCAGCCGGAGATTCTGCTGCCAACAAACGCCCGATCCGCAGCCGGTAGCTGTACAAACTTTCACCTTCCATCTGGCTGTCGGGTCGAGCAAAATAGATCATTTCAAAGATGCAAAGTTTGCGCTTCTGCTGCTGGCTCCAGTGGAACGAAGCCATACCTTGCTCTGTAATCCAAACTAATTCTCCCGGTTCTACGTCCCGCAAAAATTCAGCACCGATAATATCCAAGCCGCAAGTTTCCGATGCTAAAACATACCGTACCGGAGTTGTGGGGAGAGTGCCAATTACCAGCGGGCGGACGCCGTGCGGGTCTCGGACTCCCATCACGCCTTTGGGGGTGGCGATCGTCAAACTAAAGGCTCCTTGGCACATAGCAAAGGCACTGATCGCTGCTTCCAGCCAGTCTTTGCCCTTGTCTACCTCCGAGGCGATCGCCACCGCGATCGCCTCTGAATCCGTCGTGCTCACAAAGTCGCAGTTGCGAGACAGCAACTCTTCCCGCAATTCTTTTGTATTGACAAGATTCCCGTTATGTGCTAGCGCGAGACTTCCCAAACGGGTTTCGACGACAACAGGTTGAGCGTTGACAACCCGCGACGAGCCGGTAGTAGAGTAGCGAGTGTGGCCTACCGCTAAGTTACCGGGCAAGTGACCTAAACTCGATTCGTTAAAGACTTGGGAAACCAGTCCCATATCTTTGTGCAGGTGGACTGTTTCACCTTCAAAGGTGGCAATTCCTGCTGATTCCTGACCGCGGTGCTGCAAGGCATACAAACCGAAGTAGGTCAACTTGGCGACATCTTCACCCGGTGCGTAGATACCGAAAACGCCACAAGCTTCCTCTGGCTTGTCGGGTTTGCTAGAATGCTCGTCAGCCGCGAAGGAATGGTTGGGAATCATAGATGGGTGGGTTCCTAATGGGGAAGGTGGGTTAGGGGGACAGTTTCAGCGGGAAATCTTGTTTGCGAAAGCGTCGCATAACTTAACATTCCCTTAATCTTGCCACGGATCTGTCATTATTTCCAACTCGTGTAGCATTTCAGACAGAAGCGATGCGGCCTTTAAGGGCATTGTAGTATCGATCGCCCCCAAATCCTATATTAACCTTGATTAAGGGCGGGCGAGGGATTCGGCGAGGGATTCGGCGATTGTCAAACGAAGTGGGCGCAACGCCAGACTGAAGAGATAGGCGATCGTGGAATGGAAAATAAATTAGAAACTTGCTTGATGGGCTTTTTCAAATATTAGGATTTAAGGGCGATCGAGCTTGACTTATTCATAAAATTGACCTACTATATCATCATGGGAATCTGTGCGGCCATGTCAAGTCAATTTGGGCGCGATCGAGTATTAAGTAATGTCGTATTTTGTAGGTGCGTCGCTATGAGATTTGCGATCTTACTTGGAGATTGTAGATGGCGACGCACGCTACTGATTCAACATCATCTTGCTGTCGAATTGCTGACTCAATTTCGTCAGGATAAGCTTCAGTATAAGCCCACACATTTACCAAATCAGCAGCACTGAGATGGGGGTAGCAGTCTAGGATAAAAGCATCGGTAGCGCCGTCATTGCGATAGCTGGCGAGCAACCAAACGGGAATGCGAGTTTTGTCAATACAAGCATCACCGCCCATCACGCCGGGAGTTTTGGTTATCGGGCGGCCGCTGTTTTTCAGGCTTTGAGTTAAGATGCTTATTGCCTCAGCTTTTTCGATCGCCGTTAAGGCCAGGAGTTGTACTTCTAATTCTTGGATTGTCATAGAAATTTTGGGATTTATGAATTGTGTAGCTATAGTTGGCTGTGACTGAATTGAAGGATAAGTATGACAGGAGTGAACCGTGCCAATAAATTATGGTGGAAATTAACGCTTCAGCTCAATATCAAACTCAAGCCGAGAACGATAAAAGTGAACGTCAAATTCTAAGAAAAAATTTGTCTGTCCCAAAATCAATGATACACTATCACTTTTTGCCCAAGCAAATACTAATCTTACCGGAGCAAACTCCCCTATTTCAGCCATGAAAAATACTGGCATCGCTGGTTGATTACCCACGTTACCGGCCAGTCGAATAATGGCTTTGCTGTCATCCCACACTAAGCCAAGCTGAATTCCTATTTGGTAAGGCAATACACTCACTGTTGCACCGCTGTCTACTAACCCAACAACTTCGACTCTCTGGTTATTGTGGCGCAGAATCAAGGGAATGCGCGGTAAGCTGTCAAACTCATCTTGAGAGGGGTGATTGGTAGAGTATTGAAATCGCATACTACTCACTTTTCGTCGCTGTTAGCCAGATTCATTGCCTGCATCAAAGCTGCACCAGCGCCAAAAGTATCGTAGGGAGTTGGTAAGTAGTAAGTCTTGTAAGGTTCCAAAGGAAAAATATTCTCACTGATATCTTCTTCCGCCATGAGAATACGGATTAACTCTCGTTTATCGATCGCAGACAGTTGTCTGATGGTAGGGAGTAATTCTGTTAGTTTCATCGGTGGTTTTCCTGCGATGCGTCTGTGTTAACGGTAGCAGGTCAGCGCAATAATTGCAACTTCCACGGGAGTTTCACAAAGATTGGCGCGATCGTCCGATGGTAGTAATGCACCCGGTATGATGATATTCCGTAGTGTTTTATTCGGGAAGATTTGAGCAATCATTAAAATAAGCAATAAGTGCTTCACCCACACCTTTTGTAACTCCACCAGCTACTACTGATTTTGCTGCCCATCCGAAGACAGGAACAAAATCAAGGAGTGAGTGTGCAACTTTACTGCCAATGAGTGGAGCTGCAATTGTAGCAAACACTGCCCCAGCTTGAGTTTTATCCATATCAACATCAAAAATTGACCCGACTTGGATAACCATTGTTACATCGCCTCCAGTCATCAGATAATGAGAACCTGGAATCCAAGCCACACTTGCAAATCCCAAAGCCCATTTATTGATAGCCGAGCGTGCTTGTTCTCTCGCTTGTCTTTTGTTGGATGCTGCCATAATGATAAAAGATCACCTTTTTTGGGTTTAAATTACCTCACAAAGCTTTTGAGCTTTGCAAATTCAAGCTGAGGTTTATTTTTTTCTATGCTAGAGCGATATAATCAAACTCAACATCAAAAAAAGTTGGAAAAAGTTGGATCTTTCTAAAATTGCGATCGACAACTGGTATACAAAGCAAGAAAGTTGCAAAAAGTTGGGAAAAGTTGGTTATAGTAACAGACAGTCATCTCACCAGCGCACCTATGGACAGTCCTCAGATATTGCAATTTGTCGATGAAGCTGTTTCCACCAAGACGGGCAAACATCTAAATAACTTGCAACGCCGAATAATTGCGGGAATACTGAAAAATCAAAAGTATGCTGATGTTGCAGAAACTTACGGTTATAGCGCCAAACATATTAAGAAAGCCAGTCACGAACTTTTGCAAATGTTATCTGAGGTGTTTGGCGAACAAGTTAAGAAAAGCAATCTTGAATCTGTATTAGAACGGCAAATAAATCAGAATATAACAACTTCGGGTAAAAGAAATACCCAAAATAACATTATTGGTATTGGCTATATCAACAGTTGCCCTGCTTCATCTACTCCTACCCCAGATGAAAGTCAGCCCGAAAATGCTGACTCTCATGGCAACGATCGAGCTAATATTGAAACAATAGATAAATTACGGCAATTTGGCTTGAGCGACGAGCAAATTGCAGAAGCGCTAAATATACCTTTAGAGCAACTTAAGCAGGTGGACTCGGATGAGTAAATTTGCGTCCCGTGCGAATTTTACTGGAGCGATCGATCGCACTTAGTTTTTTGTTACGATCGTCGCAGGTTGCCTTATTGAAGTAAAATAAAACATCTCCAAATATTTTAAGCTAGGAGGCTCACTTGAAAATAAAAATTATCATCCACGAAGCAGAAGAAGGCGGATACTGGGCAGAAGTTCCTGCTATTCCTGGCTGTGCAACACAGGGAGATACCTTTGAGGAATTGCTGCAAAACCTCTATGAAGCAATCGAAGGTTGCCTTAGTGTCGATCTTGAATCCATCGAGACAAACGATCGAGACAGAATTATGGAGATTGCGATATGAACTCCATGTCTGGCAAAGAGTTAGCCAAGCTGCTAGAACGTAATGACTGGATATTATTAAGAGTTCAAGGCAGTCATCACATCTACGGGAAAGCTGGAAGTTCAGTCCGAATTTCTGTGCCAATTCACGGCAATAAATCTTTAAAAGTTGGGTTACTCAGAAACTTGTTAAAAATGGCTGGTTTATTGGAAAATACCCATCAAAATACCAGCACAGTTGAAGAGTTAAATAGTGAGAATAAGGCGGCGAATGAATCTGATTCGATCGAGCGAGAACAAGAATGAGATTGCCTCCATATTTCGCTAGCCAACGAATGGGTCCCCGTTCAAGAGGTTAGTGATGAAACAAATTCAACTCAATGAAGTTCAAAAAGACTTGCTTCAATTCTTGGAAATAGCTCGGGAAGAAGATGTAATTTTAATTTATGATGGCAAGCCAGTCGGCTATCTGGTGGGCTTTGCGGATGAAGACGACTGGATTGATTATTTAATGCTGAATAATCCTGAGTTGAAAACACGATTGCGCCGCTCCCTTCAAGACGCAAGAGAAGGGAAAACGATCGCTTTTGAAAAGGGAAAGTTGATTTCCGAAAACGAGAATTAGAGATTGTTTCTGGCGAATTGCACGACGCAATAATTACCAGGACACAGCACTGCTGTGTCCCTACCCATTATGCCTTGATTATACAGATGCAATCCGACGCTCGATCGCATTATAGAATCGATCGCCCATCTCACTCATCGCAACCTCAAGTAACGGTTGATTATCAGCACTAAAAACTCGCAAAGGTGATTCAGCCCCGCCAACTAAACCGATTTTATGCCACATTTTAGTCAAATGTTCTTGCAGGTAAGACTCCCAAATCCCTTGATTTTTCGGGGCGACTGAAACTACAATGCAGTTGCCCATTTCACCAAACAAAATTTCATCCCAGCGACCGACATTTGCCGCCGAATTGAAACTGAGATGAATTTCCGCACCCATTTTAGCAGAAATACACGATTCCGCGAGGGCGATCGCAAGTCCACCTTCCGCACAATCATGGGCAGAACCTACCCAACCTTGCCGAATTCCATCGCGACAAACCGATTGCACTTTTCTTTCTAACTCAAAATCTATCCTTGGCGGTTTCCCAGCGACAATCCCGTGAATTGCCGCTAAATATTCCGAACCTCCCAAAGTTGGAGAAGTTTCGATTTTTGAGGTTTCAGATGGAAGTTCTGAGTTTGGGGATGATTCCTCCATTCCCAGCACATAAATTAAATCGCCTTTCTTTAGCCAAGCTTGGCCGCAAATCTTCTTCAAATCGGGAATTAACCCCACCATTCCGATTACCGGAGTCGGATAAATTGGTTGAGGATTCCCCTCAGCATCAACCGTTTCATTGTAAAGAGAAACATTGCCGCCAGTAACAGGCGTTCCCAACTCCCGACAAGCATCAGCAATCCCGCGACAAGCTGACGCTAACTGCCAATATCCGATCGGCTTTTCGGGACTGCCAAAATTCAAATTATCAGTAACTGCCAGAGGTTCAGCACCCACACAACTTAAATTTCTCGCTGCTTCCGCTACGACTGCTTTTGCACCTTCATAAGGATCGAGATAAACATAACGAGAATTGCAATCAACCGTTGCAGCAACTCCGGGAATCATTCCCAGGGGCGCTTGCTTCTTGCTAAGGGGGGGAGAAACTTTTGGAGTTTCCCTACCTTGTGCCTTTTTAAATAGAGGAATTACCTCTTCTTCCTGTTTGATTTCGGAAGCTAGAGAAACAGCATTTTCTCTCTGTAGATCCCCCTTAGCAAGGGGGTGTACTTCTAGCCCTTCAGCATGGGAAGATTGGCAAGGTTCTAGCGGACGCAATCTGACAACCGCAGCATCAGCGCCTCCCGGTAAAACAACAGTATTGTTTTGCACTTGATGGTCGTATTGGCGATAAACCCAGCGTTTAGAAGCGATGGTGGGAGTATCTAAAAGCGTCAGCAAAATCTGATTCCAAGTTTGGAAATTACCGTTAATTTCGATCCCTTTAACTGTGGATTGGGGCAGCGAATCCGCCGTCCATTCCCATGCTTTTTTAGCATATTCTGGTGGTTCTGTCAACAATTCTCGGTGATAAATTGGCGTGTTATCTGCCAAAGCAGTCGCGGTAATTTCGGCAGCGATTTCGCCTTTAAAGAGAATTCGGACGATCGGCTTTTCGATGACTGTCCCCGCGACTACGGCCTGCAATCCCCAGCGGTGGAAAATATCGATTAATTCCTGTTCGCGTCCTTTTTGGGCCACAAACAACATCCGTTCTTGGGATTCCGAAAGCAGGTATTCGTAGGGAACCATGCCGCTTTCTCGAACGGGAACTTTGTCTAAATCGAATTCAATGCCGACGCCGCCTTTGGCTGCCATTTCTGATGTGGAACAGGTGATTCCGGCTGCACCCATATCTTGGGCTGCGACGACTGCACCGGTTTTGAATGCTTCTAAACAAGCTTCAATTAAGGATTTTTCTAAAAATGGATCTCCGACTTGGACTGCGGGGCGATCGTCCATTGATTTGTCTGTCAATTCGACACTGGCAAAACTTGCTCCTCCCATGCCATCTCGCCCGGTAGTTGAACCGACATAAAGCACGGGATTTCCGATGCCGGATGCCCCGGATTTGACGATTTCTTGAGTTTCCATTAAACCCAAGGCCATGACGTTAACTAATGGGTTGCCGGAATAAGCAGGATCGAAGTAAACTTCGCCGCCAACTGTGGGCACGCCGATGCAATTTCCATAATGGGAAATTCCCGATACTACGCCTTTGAACAATCTCTGAGTTTTCGCATCGTCTAAGTTGCCGAAACGCAGGGAATTTAAAAGTGCGATCGGGCGTGCACCCATTGTGAAGATATCGCGGAGAATCCCGCCGACACCGGTTGCTGCACCTTGGAAAGGTTCGACTGCTGAGGGGTGGTTGTGGGATTCAATTTTGAAGGCGAGTTGCAAGCCGTATCCCAAGTCTACGACGCCGGCATTTTCTCCGGGCCCGACTAGAATTCGATCGCCCTCTGTGGGAAACTGTTTTAATAGTGGCCGCGAATTTTTGTAACAGCAGTGTTCGCTCCACATGACGCCGAACATTCCCAATTCAGCTTTATTAGGATGGCGGCCGAGACGGTGAACGATTTCTTCATATTCTTCAGGTGTGAGTCTTTCACCGGCAATTTGTTCGGGGGAAAATGGAGATTCGGAGATGGGAGACATGGAAACTCGTTATAAACCACAGGCTTTATTCTAAATGCCCTGTGCTTGGTTAATCTAAAATCTATAATCTAAAATCTAAAATCCCAAGCTTTTGGTTTGCTAATTTAAAATCTAAAATCTAAAATCTAAAATCTAAAATCGAATGACTTTACCTCGAAATCTCAATTTTGCCAACCAAAACTTGCGGAACCGTTCTTTTAAAGGGCTTGACTTGTCTGGCGCGAATTTCAGCGGTTGCGACATTCGAGGCTGCAATTTCACCGGGGCGATTTTGAGGGGGGCAAATTTTCAGGGTGTCAGAACCGGACAAAGCCGCAGGCGGGTGAGAAATTTGATTGCTAGGGCTGGGGTGACAGCGGTGACAGTGACGGCGGCTGGGGCTTTGACTGGACTGATTGGCGGGGCGGATGCGGGGGCTGTGGCGGTGGCCGGAACGGCTGCGACGGCGATTGCTGCGACTCGGGGCGAGGCGGGAATTGTGGCGGGGGCTGTGGCTGGGGCTGCTGCTGCGATCGGGGCTAGCGGTATTGTGACATTTTTTGGCGGAGATACTATCAGGGGAATTGTCTTATTTTTGGTTTCTGGGGTAATTCTTGGGTTAACTGCGATCGGCTTTTTTATCGCTGTTGAAGAAATAGAAAAATTGTCGGTAACGTCGTTTAGAAAGGCTGATTTAACTGATGCTGTATTCGATCCGGGGGCGGTTCTAGATGCAGATTTTTCCGATGCGCGAGGAGTGCCGTGGTAGACTGCACAATTACTGATTTTTTTGATTTTTTACCGAAAGCATCCAGGATACAAGCCCCCGGATTCATCCGTGGAGAAATAAAAAACCTGTATCCGATGAAACTTGCCCCCCAAATTTATTCGTGGGGTGAATGCTTCAAATCTAAAATCTAAAATCTAAAATCTAAAATCTAAAATCTAAAATCGATTGACCCATTCCCGGAATTCTCGCACTGCTGCGGTTGCGCCTGTAGTTTGACACCGATCGATAAATTCGTCAACTTTTGCAGTCGGTAGCATTGGGAAAGCCCGGGAAAAATTGCACTCGGTATATTCGCCATTTTGCAATTGATAAAACTTGATGCTTCGTCCGTCGTACCGCCAAATTTCTGGTACGCCTAAATCTGCATATAAATCGAATTGATTTAAGGAACTGCTGGTAATATCAATTTCCAGTGCTAAATCGGGCGGCGGATCTTGAGCAAAGTCTAATTCTGTTCTCCCTCTGACCAGTGCTTCATTCTGGATATAATAGCATGAATCTGGTTCTTTTCCCGCTGCTTTTTTGCGTTTTTTAATCGTCATCGAGCCAAAGGGGTTGTACTCCAGATTGAGTTCTTCTATGAGTGTTACAATTAAGCGGTCGATCAGCCTGTTGCGATTTTCATGTTCCGGTAGTGGCACCATAATTTCTAATTGACCTTGATGATAAGCAATTCTGGTGGAACGTTTGTTGCCCAGTTCCCCTAGCAGGCTTTCATATAACTGCCAACTGATATTGGGGAGTAAAACTCGCTGTTCGGCGGGCGTTGATATTGTTAGCATTTTATTTTGTTTTAGATATTGAGAATATTTTAGTTTATCCTTTTTTTTTGCGAACTGAACAAAAAGTATCTGCCGACAGCTACGGTCATGCGCTACTGTAGTTAATAATAGACTGTGGTCATTAGTCCTTGTTGTATGAAGCTGCGATCGTTCTTTTCTTTCCTCATTGCTGGTGTCTTGGCACTCTTAGGCTTGAGTGCCGGTGGTTTTTACTGGCTGACAACTCAAACTCCCCTGAATTTGCTCGCCGGCGGGCCGACAACTACTCCTGCTGCGGCTGTGTTTGTCTCGAAACAAGCACCTTTGTTAGCGTCAATGCTGGTAAATCCCGATCGCCTCGAAGCATTGCGGCAAGTTTTTGCCACTCCCGAAGAAAGAAGTCGATCGCACGCAGAATTTGAGCAAATCAAAAAAAGTTTCCTCGCCAATACAGGCTTGGATTACAGTCGAGATATCCAACCTTGGATAGGTGACGAAATTACCCTCGCCGTCACAACGCCAGATTTTGACGGCGACAGCAGCAACGGCCAACAAGCCGGGTTTTTGCTGGCCGTTTCCTCCCAAAATGCCGATCGCAGCCAACAATTTCTCGACTCCTACTGGCGAAAACAATCTCGGGCAGATAAAACAGTTCATTCGGAACTATATAAAGGCGTGAAAATCAATTATAAACAAGCACCAATAGCCAAGAAAAAATCTGCTTCGCTTTCGCCTTTTAACCCGTTTTCTCTGCCGAATACAAGTTTGCAGCGTAGCTTGGCAACAGCGGCAATCGGCGACAATTCAACTTCTGGAAATAACCCCAGTTTTGTTTTATTTGCAAACAGTCCGAATGTGATTCGAGATGCAATTAATAACGTTGAAGCAGCCAATCTAAATCTTAACAATACCCCCGAATATCAAAAAGCTTTACAGCAGTTAAATCAAGGCAGAATCGCTTTAGCCTTTGTGAATCTCCCGCAGTCAGCAACCGAGCAAAATCCCCAAGTTTCTCTTAATTCTCTCGCAGTTGCTGTCGGAGTCAACCGACGGGGATTGCTGGCTCAAACTGCTTTAGTGACATCGCGAGAAAACACAGCTTCTCCCACACTCTCCGAACCTGTGCAAGCCTTGCAATACATTCCGTCAGCCAGTCCTTTCGCGGTCGCCAGCACCGATTTAAGGAATTTTTGGAGTGATTTGTCATCGGCGGTGTCCACTAACGCAGAAGTCTCAAATTTAGTCGATCGCACTCTCGCAGATATTCAGGAAGTTTGGGGCGTCAACCTGCAGCAGGATATATTTGACTGGGTACAAGGAGAATACGCTTTAGCAGTGGTTCCGAATTCGTCAAATAGTGCGGACTGGATTTTTGCCGCCGAAACATCTGCTGATTCCCAAAAGGCGATCGACAAACTCGATGAAATTGCCCGCAGCAAAGAATACAGCATCGGCAGCTTCACTCTCAGAAACCAGAAAATTACCGCTTGGACGCAGTTGACAACGAACCAGAATTATGGTAAGGAAAATAATAGGAAAAGTGCGATCGAAACCGAGGCAAAAGGAGTTCGAGCCACCGTCGGCAAATACGAAATTTTCACCACTTCAGTAGAAGCAATGGACGCAGCACTAGAAGCAGCCGAAACAGGCTCTTTAGTTGCCAATCAAGATTTTCAAACCAGCATTGAACCGCTACCACCATCTAACGACGGCTATTTTTATTTAGACTGGCCCTCCAGCAGGGCAATTTGGGAAAAACAAATCCCGCTGTTGAGGTTAATTGAACTTTCGGCAAGACCATTGTTCGACCACTTGCGATCGCTCACCGTCACCAGTACGGGAGAAATAACAGGAATTCGCAAAGCTACAATATTTATGCGGCTAAATTAGTCAGCAGTCAGTAGTCAGTAGTCATTAGTTAGAAGGAAGAAGGAAGAAGGAAGAAGGAAGAAGGAAGAAGGAAGAAGGAAGAAGGAAGAAGGAAGAAGGAAGAAACTATGCCCAATTCCCTATGCCCAATTCCCTATGCCCAATTCCCAAGAACTAAGGACTAAGGACTAAGGACTAATAACTACTGACTCATTCACCTTTTTAGGTTTCCCAAAATAAGCTTGAAATACCTCTTTGGCGATCGGGGCGGCGGCAACAGAACCATAACCGCCATTTTCCACAACCACGGCGATCGCAATTTCCGGCTTCTGGGCGGGCCCGAAGGCCACATACAAAGAGTGATCCTGCTGTCCGATCACCTCCGAAGTCCCTGTTTTGCCCGCCGTCAGCGGAATCGTACCGTCATTCAATCCCTGTCCAGTACCCTCGGCAACCACCGCGATCAGTCCTTCCTTAATCACCTTAATCGTCGAAGGCTTCATCCCCGTATGTACCGATTTAGTCTCCGCTGTACCGGTCATAGAAGTCAAAAGATGAGGCTTCACTCGATAACCCCCATTAGCGATCGAACTCACCATCACCGCCGCCTCCAAAGGAGTCACCAACACCAACCCCTGACCGATCGACATCGTTACCGTATCACCCGCATACCAAGGTTCTTTATAAAGTTTCTCCTTCTCCTCCGGCGTCGGGATTTGACCGCGATCTCCGCCGCCTAGCCCCAAAAGCTTCAAATCCGTCTCCTTGCCAATTCCCAAGCGCCGTCCCCACTTAGCAATTTGCTCGGGCCCAACACTCATCCCCACTTGATAAAAAAACGTATTGCTGCTGAAAGCCAAGGCCTCCCGAAAGCCTATGTCGCCGTAACCGCCGCTGTGTTCGTTAAAATCAATTCCCCCCACAGTAATGTAAGACGAAGTGCCCAAAATTGAGTCCGGCGAAAACTTGCCCGACTCCAGGCCCGCGACGGAAGTCACAATTTTAAAAGTGCTGCCGGGGGGATAGCCTTGCATAGCCCGATTCAAAAATGGATTTTCCGGATCTTGAAGAGTTTCCCACTCATCCTTAGTGATTTTTCGCGTAAACAGATTGGGGTCAAAAGTCGGGTGGCTAGCCAGAACTAATACCGCGCCGGTTTTGACATCCAGGGCCACTACTGCTCCCCGGCGGTTCCCCAGGGCTTTTTCGGCTGCTTTTTGCATGGACAAGTCTATGGTTAGCTGCACCGATTCACCGGGCTTGGGCGGTGTCTCTCCCATCAGCCGCAATTCTTGATTTTGGGCATTTACCTCGATCAGCCGATCGCCCCAAACTCCCGCAATCTGCTTGTTAGAACTCGCTTCTATGCCCATTTGACCGACAATCATCCCCATCGGATATTCCGGGTGAGCTTTTAAGTCTGCTGCGGTAGCTTCGCCAATATATCCGATCACGTGAGCCGCCAAACTGCCTTCGGGATAGTAGCGGTTCGCTTCTGGTCGAACTTCCACTCCCCGCATTTGTCCCACCTGTTCTGCTAGTGGCACAAACACCTCTGGCGGCATTGCTTGCTTGAGCCGCACCGGTCTGTAGGATAGAGGATCTACCTGTTTTAATTTTTGTAAAATTTCTTTGGTCGGAATTTTTACCAGCGGACTCAACTTTTCTGCTGTTGCTTTCCACTCTTCCGGCGTTTGTTCTTTCGGCCACAAATATACCGATCGAGCTAAATTGTTTGCTGCTAGCAGCTTGCCTTTGCGATCGATAATGTGTCCGCGATTCGCCGGCATTGGCACTAGGCGAACGCGATTGTTTTCGGCTCGTTCCCGGTTTTGCTTCCCTTGTACCAGTTGCAATTCCACCAGCCGACTAGCGTGCAGACCCAGCAAACCGGTTGCCAGCAGCATGAACACGATCGCCCGGTGTATCGGACGCGACTGTTTTTTAGGAGTTTCCCCCAGGGTTTTGTCAGAAGAGTGAAATCCTGATATCGAATAAATTTGTCGTTGCATCATTCTATAGGTAGATGTCAAATCCTAGAGTTTAGATTCCTGATTGTCAATTGTGGAGTATACATCATCAGACCGGGGGCAATAGGGCATTAACCGTTGGGGGAAGGGGAATGATTGACAATTAACTTTTGACTAATAATTAATAACTCCTGACTGCTTACTGCTGACTAATCCCCCAAGCACCAAGAAATCGCCAGCAAAATCAAGGCCAGGCTCAGCCAATTAGGGAGGTGGAACCAGCAGAATAGACCCATAGGTAACAATACCAAAACCTGTGTCAATAGAGAACATATCCCCACCAGCAAGGCAAGCAGTATCAAATCGATCATATTGACAGCGTATAATTTCGGATGTGAGCCGATCGCGTGTGGCAGAACTAGGAGTGGCACTCGGAGCGCGATCGTACAGGTGATTGTCCTGATAGAAATAAGGAGCACGAGCCAGGAGGTTTTGAACTAAAAAATTGTTCTTCCTCCAGAGTTCAGATTCTAGGGGCTGCGATGGGTAAATTCTGAGTTGTGATTTTAAGTTGTGACCGAGGAGTATTGCCATGTTGTTTAATCCGCGAGCCCATTTCAAAAACGGTGCGATCTTGGCGGCGATAGCCACTGCCGCCGCCCTACCAGTTTTAGCAGAAACAGCCAATTTCGGCACCTTAACTTTATCGCGAGGTTCTGGCTCCCCAACAGCAGTTTTGAGAGGTTCCACAGGCGGTTCGTACTCTTTATCTGCCATTGCCAACGCCGATCGCCACAAAAACAAATGTTTGGGTTTTGCCACTCCAACTCCCGACCATATCATAGTCTTGCAGCAAGACTTTTCCAAACTCACAATCCAAGTCAACAGCGGGGGAAAAGACACAACCTTACTAATACAAGGACCCAACGGTAACACGGTGCGCTGCGGAGACGATACAGCTCAAAATAAAGATGCTGGCATTGTGGATACGGGCTGGGAAGCAGGCTCTTACAAGATTTGGGTCGGTTCTTTAGAACCAGGAGTAAAGTCAAACTATACCGTTTCAGTACAATAGTTAGACTAAATTGCCAAATAGTTTGCTAAACTTGTCTATAATTGACCAAACAAAAAACCCTAGGTAAGCTTAATTATGTTGGCCCTCAAACGAGCGCTAAAATTGAATAACAACGAAGCGACCCTGATGGCAAAACACGCAGGATTTCGGCGCGCGGTATTTAATTGCGGGTTAAGCTTGCAACCAAAATGTATAGTGAGGGTAAACTTTCAGACTCGAAGGTGATTGGTGAGGTGAAAAAAGGTCTCACCAACCACGTCAAAAAGCAACCTGAATTCCCTTGGATGGATCGGTTGTCGGGCCGAGTTTACCAGAACGCCTTAATTGAGATCGAAGATGCGTTTAGTCGGTATCGTTCTCGGAAAGCAGGTCATCCGAAATTCGCTAGCTGTCGCCACGGTCAATCTTTTAGGGTCGATTCATCCAATGGGAAAGTTCTCCCAAGCGCTGGCAACACCATTAAGATTCCTACATTGGGAACGTTTCAGCTTTACGAAGCCCGCTTAATGCGGTTTCGTCTCTCAAACTTTCACGCTCTCAAAAGCAGGAAGTCGCTGGTTTGTCTCGTTTTGTGTTGATGCAAAACGCTTGCCAGTTCTGCAATCTCAATCAACTGTAGGAATTGACGCGGGCGTTAAATATGCGGCCGCACTGTCAAACCAGCAAGTCTTTATGCACCAAAACCGTTGATAGCCAGTGCGAAAACCAAGCTTGGTACTTTACAACGTCAAGCGTCGCAGCAGGTAAAAGGTTCAAAAAATCAGCGTAAAACTTACAATAAAATCAGCCGAATTCACGCGCAAATAGCTTGTATTCGTAAAGATTTCCTGCACGAGTTAACAACTTAGGAATGAGAATTAAATAACTTACAATTTATTGTTCTTGTGGGATGGGCGTCCCGCCCGTCCAGAAAGGACGGGCG
>NZ_JAUBTB010000121.1:0-17117 GCF_036704965.1 Microcoleus sp. F10-B2
CGTCCCGCCCGTCCTTTCTGGACGGGCGGGACGCCCATCCCACAAATATGTGTAAATTATTTAATTCGCGATCCTTAGTTTATAGTGTAGGTTGGGTTTCGTTTCTCAACCCAACCTACTCAATTAATTTTACACTCTATAATATAGAGTTTGATAAGAAAGAACTGAAGTCCTGAGTCCGAACTTACAGCAGATTTCACATTTATGAAGTACACCCGCCTATCGTGAGTTTCCCCCTAGGGACACGGCAGTGCCGTGTCCCTACACTTCACAAACCTGGAATACGCTGTAACTACCAAGTTACTCGACCGCGCCATTTTTCTAATAGTTTTTCCCCGACTCCCTGCACTCGTTCTGCATCCTCCAAAGAGGTAAAAGGTTGCTGTTGCCGTGCTGCAATAATTCTCTCGGCTAGCTTCGGGCCAACCCCGGGCAAAGTTTCTAATTCTTCCTGAGTCGCGGCATTCAAATTAATTAACTTTTTACCAGCACTTTGAGGTTTAGCGATCGCAGATTTTGATGCTGCTTGCAGTGAATCGCACTCTTTTTTCTTAGCGTCAATTTTTTGTTTGATTCGGGCGGGAATTCCCAAGATTGCACCTTTGTAAAGCCGATCGAACTCCCGCTCAAAATGGGCCGCAACTGTGGGACTCTCGATCGCCAGCAGCGTCTCGTCGTTCCCGTGATTTGCAGCCTCAGTCCAGTTGTGAGAACCTGTAAGCACCGTTTTGCCGTCCACAACGCCGAACTTGTGGTGCAGGCGATCGCCCATCGGTAACAGCGGCACTCCCACCGTAGTCAGCGGCTTTCTCCAAGGGCGATTGTCAGTTTCTAACTTGCAATCTTGGATGAAAGTCGCACCCATCATATCCAAACCTTCACTGTAAGAGCGATAAATAAAATTAGAGTCAATTAAAGCTCGCACGGCAACTCCTCGCCTAGCTTCAATTTCCAGAGTATTTGACAACCTTTGAGCCGAAAATACAAACAGTGCCAAATCAACCGACTTTTTCGTACTAGCCAAGGTTTTGTCAATCAAACTGTTAACGCTTTTTTCCCAAGGCAAAGTCTGGGAAGTCGGCGAAAATTGCACCGCAACTGTCGCATTTCCTATTCTCACTTTTTGCGCTTGACGAAACGGCTTTTTGATGCCAAATTTGCTGTCCGGTTTGCCTCCGGGCCCGTCGCCCCACATGATGTTAAATTCTTGAGTAAATAGTTGTGCTAATTGAGGATTTTCTATTTTCAGTAAATTGTTGGCATTGCCGCGACTTGCTGCTGTCTTGAAATCGCCGTGTATATCGCTTGTTGTAAAATTAGCAGAAGTTACTATTACTGTTTTGCCGTCAATTACTACAAATTTGTGGTGCATCAAACCGCTGCCTTTACTGCCGTCAGCAGTATCGTCAATTACAGGAATCCCGGCCTCCTTGACAATTATCAAAGCATCGCCTTGCTTGATTTCCTCGGAACTCAATTTGCCGTCTTTATTAGTATCGGCAAGTTGGACAAATTCGCTGTAGCGATCGCGCTCTCTTTCGGGTAATTTCGCTAACTCCTGGGCTGTAAAATCGCTAGGGGGACGACTGTACAGATGTTCAACAATTAATCTAACTTTAATTCCCGATCGCTGCCGATCGGCCAAAACCCTCGCAATACCGGGCAAGCGAAACTCCTGAACCGCTACATCCACCGTCGATCCAGCACTAGCTACGGCAACAGCGACCAACTTTTCTAAATCATCTCCAAATCTAGTTTGCTGGCGGTAAGGCTCTTGATAAGTCGAAGTGATCGACTGATTGAAGTATACTTGCAACAACGGGTCTTGAGGCAGTGGAGCCAGACTCAGAGGTAAATTCTGCACGTCTTGCTTTGTTTGTCCGCAGCCCGCCAGATTGATCGCCAGCAGCCCACCACAAAACAAACCGAGTAAATTATAATAAAATACACTCACAAAAATTTAAAATAATTGAGGTTATTGGCTCACCCACAGTTCAAATATATTCGATAAAGTAAACTTAGAACCTATTAAATTTATGCAAGGGAATAGATTTTGCGTCTTGTAGGACTGCCTCGATGCCGGAAGCATCACTGGTAGGGTAGCAGCATTCAGGGGCGTGGGTCAAACCCGATACCGCTGCTTTATGGCTAAAAGAAAAAGAAGTTTTCCGTGCGGTCACAAAGGATATGGTAAAGCGTGCCATCGCTGTACGCAAGAGTTAGTAGCGCAGCAGCATTACGTTGAAGTAGTGCTGACAGAAAAACAAACCAAAAAACAAGAGAGGGAAGCATCATTTGCTAGAGATATCATCGATCTCAGAGGTCTGCCCGACCACGTAGTCACTAAAGCCCGGGCAATTATAGCAGCTTTGGGCGAAAATAAGAATTACAGAGATTTCGGCGGCAAACGCCTGCGTCACAACCGTTTGATAATCAGTATTCCTGTAACCCGCAACTACAGAATGCTTTGTGAAGATTGCGGCACTTTCTTAATTCCCCAAAAAGTTTTGTCGCACGAAGACTACAACGTCTGCAAACCAGGAAGTTAGTCATCAGTTATTGGTTATTGATAGCCACTCACAACAGTCAGCAGTCAAGAGTCAACAGTCAACATTCATTCATTAGTTATTTATCATGCAAATTTACCTCGACTATAGCGCCACAACACCCGCACGCCCAGAAGCGATTCAAGCCATGCAAAAAGCTCTCACTCAGCAGTGGGGAAATCCTTCCAGCTTGCACGAGTGGGGACAAAGGGCGGCGACAGCTTTAGAATTAGCAAGAATGCAGGTTGCTAGCTTGATTAACGCCCTACCGGAATCGATAATTTTTACCAGTGGCGGCACTGAAGCGGACAATTTGGCAATTATGGGAATTGCGCGTCTTTATACAAAGCCGCAGCATATTATTATCTCCAGCGTAGAGCACTCCGCAGTAGCAGAACCGGCGCGGCAACTCGAACAGTTGGGATGGGAAGTGACGCGGCTACCAGTGGATAAATTTGGGCGCATTCACCCTTTGGATTTGCAAGAGTCGCTGCGATCGAATACAGTTTTAATTTCAATCATTTACGGACAAAGCGAAGTTGGCACGCTGCAACCAATCGAGGCATTAGGGCAAATTGCTCGCGATCGCAATATCATGTTTCATACCGATGCAGTTCAAGTTGCCGGCAAGCTGCAAATTGACGTGCAGAAACTGCCCGTAGACTTGCTTTCGGTTTCCAGTCACAAACTTTACGGGCCGCAAGGTGCAGGCGCGCTTTACGTGCGTCCGGGAGTAGAATTAGCGCCAATGTTGGGGGGCGGTGGTCAAGAATTGAAACTGCGTTCCGGGACGCAAGCGCTGCCGGTAATTGTCGGTTTTGGGGTGGCGGCGGAGTTAGCATCGCAGGAAATAGATGTGGAAACGCCGAGGTTAATTGCATTGCGCGATCGACTTTTTGACCGATTAGCCCGCGTACCCAGTTTAGTACCAACAGGCGATCGATATTGTCGGCTGCCGCACCACGTCAGTTTTTGCATCGTCTCCCCCTCCTCCCGCCCTTACCAAAAGAGAGATACAGGGCGAATCACAGGCAAAACTCTGGTGCGACAGCTAAATTTAGCAGGAATTGGCATTAGTTCCGGTTCAGCTTGTAGCAGTGGCAAACTAACTCCCAGTCCGATATTATTAGCAATGGGATATGACGAAATCGGCGCAGTTGGTGGAATTCGCTTGACTCTGGGACGAGAAACCACAGAAGCTGATATTGATTGGACAGTAATTGCGATCGAGCAAATTTTGGATAGATTAATGCCAAAGGTAGCATTATCTAGACGTTAGCAGGAAAATCTGCGCTTAAAAACCCAAGCAACCCCGTTTTTTCCCATTGCGGTCTACTGTAACCAAGTATCTCGCAAAAACCCGGTTTCTGGCCACCCGTGCACAATAAAAATCAAAGAAATTGGGTTTTTTACCGAATCGCGGACTGTCACGAAATATCTCGCAAAAACCCGGTTTCTGGCCACTTACAGTAACAATGGCTCAATTTTGGTTTGCACCTCCTCAATCACATCTTCAGATACAGCCCACATTCCGCAGGTATTTAAATAGAATTGATGGTTATAAATTTTAAAAATTCAAGCCTGAAGAGATTACTGGGTTATCTCTTCAGGCTTTTTTGAGATACAATGAACGAATGAGGAGCCAAGAGGAAAAAACCATGAATGAGCATCAAGAAGCCATAAAAGTCCTAAATTTAGACCATCTAGGAATAGTAGCAGGCATAATAGACGAGATGGAATTAGTAGAAGAAGTCAATAAAATAGTAGGAATAACATCCCAAGAAATGCTCAGCCCAGGACAAGTCATGAAAGCAATGATTTTGAATGGACTAGGATTTTTAAGCGCCCCATTATACATATTCGAGGAATTTTTCGTAGGAAAAGCAACATCACATCTAATAGGAAAGGGAATATTACCCGAACATCTAAACGACGATAGACTGGGAAGAGCCCTCGACAAATATTACCAAGTAGGAACCACAAAAATCTTCACAACAATCGCCATGAAAGCCGCCCATAAATTCCAAGTAAAAATGAACAGCATCCATTTAGATGGAAGTTCAATGTACGTACAAGGAGAATATAAAACCGAAGTTGAAAACAGCGACCAAATAGAAAAAGAGCCCGAACTAGAAACATCCGAAATGAAACCCATAGAAATAGTTCACGGATACTCGAGAGACCATCGACCAGACCTCAAACAATTTATCATAGACACGATCTTCACAGGAGATGGAGACATACCACTATATCTAAAAATAGATTCAGGAAACATCGACGACAAAAGCGTATTCGTATCAAGATTAAAAGAATTCAAAAAACAGTGGACATTTGAAGGAATCTGCGTAGCAGACAGCGCCTTATACACCAGGGAAAACCTATCAGCAATGACAGGAATCAAATGGATAACAAGAGTCCCATTAAGCATAAAATCAGCCCAAGATCAAATCGTAGATATCCAAGAAAGCGAATGGCAATCAAGCTCAAAAAAAGGATATAACATAGCCGAAAGAGCTAGCGAATATGGGAAAATCCAACAAAGATGGTTAGTCATAGAAAGTGAACTCAGGAAACAAGCAAGCATCAAACAAATAGACAAACAAGTAAACAAACAAGAATCAAGCGCCCAAGCCTCACTACGCAAGCTTTCCCGGCAAAAGTTTGCCTGTGTTGCCGATGCAGAAACCGCCATAAAAAATTTATCAGACACATGGAAATATCACCAGATTACCGAAATTGAATGTCAAGAAAAAAGCCATAAAAAACCAAAAACACCAACCAAAAAAGCTAGTAATTTAGACACAACAGCCTATCAAATAATCGGCAAAATAGAAACCAGAGCCGAAATAATATACCTCTACAAAATAAAAATAGGGAGATTTATACTGGCAACAAACATCTTAGATAAAAACGAAATAACCAACCAGCAGATATTAGAAGAATACAAAGACCAACAAAGTAACGAAAGAGGATTTAGATTTTTAAAAGACCCATTATTTTTCACATCAAGCGTCTTCGTGAAAAAACCCGAGAGAGTAGAAGCAATTGCCATGATAATGGGAGTATGTTTATTAGTATATAATCTCGCCCAAAGAAAGTTGAGACAAGAATTAGAATCAGCCAATGCCAGCATCAGAAACCAGGTCAAGAAAATGACAAATAAACCGACAATGCGGTGGGTATTTCAGATGTTTCAAGCCGTACATTTAGTCAACCTAAATGGAGCCGAACAAATAAGCAACTTAACAAAGGAACGTCGGGAGATATTAAATTATTTAGGAAAGGTTTGCGGTCAATATTATTTAATAGTTGAAGATGGGTAACTCGCTCGGAAAACAAACCGGAGAATATTGTTGAATAAATTCAAAGAGTTGGCAACATAACAATCATGTTGCCGGAATTGTGATGTCTGATTTAGGGAAAATGAGTTCAGATATTGCCGAAGGAATATATTAGGAAATATCTGTGAATTCCAATTTATTATATTTCGCCAAAATCGCAAAATAATGATACTAAAATTAGAAAAGGTAGGCACAGATATTTTTCCTACAGTGAAGGGATGAAAATCCTTAGTCATCAAAGCCAGAACTGCGGAATGTGGGATACAGACTCAACGAATCGAACACCGCGAGCTTTCCAGTCTAGACACTTGATTTGATCGGCAAGAATTACGAGAGCATCCCGATTTTGTACAGGACTTATATTGCTCGGTTTTTGGCTTCAACCGCTCGTTGCTGCATCAGACTGTTAATTGGGAGAGTGCGATCGCTTTTGCGCTCGATAGCTAGAAAACCATCTTTGTATTGTGGTACAATGTTTGCCTAAACTCACAGCAGCAGACAATACGCTGTCTACCGCTTAGGTCTTAAGCCAATACAGAACTTGCAGTTTTTCGTGACGAGTCGCGTCTTTCTCTTTCCTGAGAAGAGCTTTCAACTCTTCTTCTGTTTCCCTTATGTCAATCTTAACAACTCCTGACATTTTTCTTCCTGGGCTTGGCGTACTAGCTTACAAAAAGAACAACCATTAACTATAGCACTATTTTAGGAAAGTCGTATTATAACAGGCTTGGCGATTACAGCCGGTCCTTTGGCAATAGACACAGTTCCAAAACCTCGGCGAAACTCATCATAAGATAAGTCTATAAAACCATCCCATTTATCTTCAGTAAAGGAATCAGGCTTGTACTCAGGATTATTTACTTCTTTACCATCTTTGGTAATTTTTTCGTTCATGTATTTTTCATAATTATCCTGACCCCAGGGATTCCGCACTACCACACGCTGTTCAAGATTTGCTGTAACGTAAGCATCAGTAACTGAGTAAACATGACCGGAAATTAACTTAGAGTTTTGCGCCAAACCCTTTTTCTTGCTTGCTCCACCCGTACTTGCGGCTATATAACTATTGGGAGTATCAATTGCAGCTTTGACAATATCAAAACTGAGGGTATCAGCCCCTAAACCTGAATTTCGTTTACCATTGTTGTATTCAGTCACCGGAAAACCTGTTATCTGAAACAGGGTTTCCGTCTGGTAACCACCATTACCTAGTATATCCCAACCGTTACCGCCTTTTTCTAGTTGTTGCCAGGTTGCATAAGCTCGTTCCACCAAAGGTACCCAAATCGGCCACTTATAAGGGTTATTTGTCCACCGACCCGAAGTGAAATTCGTCCCAGGATTGCCAAGTGTATCGTGAGCATCTGCATTGGCACCAAACAAATTACTGCCAAGATCTTCACTTTTGGGACGTGTTTTATCCACTACCACGCAATTGTCAATACTCACGGATTCCCGTTTGCCAGGAGACTTGTAAAAAGACACTTTGTAGGCACCAACTCCATCCTCTTTAATCAAGTTTTGAATAATTGAACTGGTTTTGCCTGTTTCTTCTCTTTGCCCTTTAAACATTGCGCCCAAAGCGGCGAGTAGAAAACAATCTCCAAACTTCCCTTGGTCGATATGACCGATTTGGGGAGTGCCTTTTTCCCCATAACTGGGATTAGCATCAGTATCACCAAACAAAGGACTATTTAGCGGCACATAGTCAAAATTAAATTTTGTAATCTTCTTCCCTTCTTTCTCAGTGTACTCGGCTGGTGGTATGCCTAATTCACAATTACCTACGAAGAATATCGCTGTGGTTGCTTGCAATTGAGTCGCCTGGGTGTTTGGTGCTGTCCTTTTAACTACTTGGTTCGATAAATAATTAACATCCCCTGGCATTCGGAAACGCGAACCATTGTTATTAATCTTGCGAATGTCATTTAATTCTCTACTATCCACAATACCGTCATCATTTCCCGCTTCTGTGAAGATAGCTAACATATCGCGGCGGTCTAAAATACCATCATTAGATTGCTGGCGAGTCACATTCTGTAAACCTTGATCCGCTAAATTAGTGGATATCCAATCTCCACTTTCGTTAGTAGTGGTGAGGGTATAACTACCTCCCGTATTAGCTAAGGTAGTTACTCGCAGTAGGTAATTCACTCCTGGTTGTACTGTAAAACTTAACTCAGAATTGAAGTTCCCAATTTCCAAGTTAGTGTTATCGTTTTCCGAGATAATTTGGCCGGTATCGCTATTAACTAATTGCAGATAGGTATCGAATTGATTAGATGATAGATTAATCCGTGCTTTCTGACCAACATTTGTCCCAGTTAATAAATAATCATCAACGAAACTATTTGCTGTTAGGGGATTAAGTTTGTCAGTTCCGTCTATAATACCATTAACAGTTTGGTCAAGGGCGATTGTTTGTTGAGCATTAGTAGCGGCGCTCAAAACGTAGTTACCTGTAACATTTGCATCAGAACTCGTGGCTCTAACTATATACTCAACCCCAGATTGAACGGTAAAATTTAACTGGGAGTTAGTGCTAGTTACAGTGCTATCATCATTTTCGCCTAAAATTTCTCCAGTAGCAGCATTGACTAATTGCAAGTAGCTGTTAAAGTTAGGAGACGTGAGGTTAATTTGTACCTGTTGACCTACTGTTAAGGCTGTTAATCGATAATTATCGGTGAGACTACCTAAGCGTTCAGGACTATATAAATCATCAAGACTCAAAGAGCCGTTGATCGTCTTGCCAGGAGCAAGATCGCCGATAATTGGGTCAGAAGTGCTGGCAGAAAGAATGTAGTTACCAACTGACCCACCTTGAGCGTTTGTCGCCCGAATTCGATAGTCAACTCCTAGCTTTGCTTTAAAAGTTATCTCGGAGTTTTGACTATCATTTGTTGCGTCATCGTTAGCCGCGATGAGTTCACCTGTGACAGCATCTATAATCTGCAAGTAGGGGTTAAATGCTGATGAGTTAAGGTTGATTTTTACAGTTTGGTTAGCAGTAATTCCTAGTAAACCAAAATCATCAGCTAAACTACCGGGGCGTAGAGAGTTATCTTTGTCCGTATTAATATCTAAGCTACCTTCTAGGGAAGTATTAGCAAAAATCGTGGGTAGGGAGAAATCAGATTCATCTGGACGGGAATCATCATCTAATGAGACTAAACCAGTTTCATTAGTGCCTTGTTGGCCAAAATCTTCTGCCGTGATAGTGCCAATCGGTACGTTATCCAGTAATGCTAGCTCTTCCCCTGTAGTCTTTGCAGTAATAATTACTTTGTTATTACCTTCAGGTTTTAGTAAAATATCATTAAATGTTAATTCATCTGGTAGTTTGATCGTATCAATGCCATCTTGAAAATCGGTAATTTCATCACGACCTTCTCCATTTTGCCTTAAAACGAACTGGTCAGCACCTGCACCTCCTGTGAGGATGTCGGGACCTAAATCGCCAGAGAGGATATCATTGCCCTCATCGCCAAAAAGTCTATCGCTCTGTTTTCCACCAAATATCAGATCATCCCCAGCTTCGCCGCGAACGTCGTCGCGATCGTTATCGCCTCTAAGAAAATCATTACCATCACCACCAAGAAGGAAGTCATCTTCCTTGCCGCCATACAAGCTATCTTCCCCTGAACCTCCCAGGATTGAATCAAGGCCCAAATTGCCAAATAAAAGGTCGTTACTTTCAAACCCACTAATTGTATCGTTACCACCTAGTCCATAGATAGTATCTGCACCTACTGTACCTGTTAAGATTTCCGGTGTATTTTGACCAATGATTTCTATCATTATGTTGCTCGCCTAATATAAATATTTACAAGACTTACGCACACCAACCATATATGATAATGGTAACTCTAAAAAACCTAACATCCTCACAATCAGATGTCAAGGGATAGCCAGATTTATTTTTGCAGTTTGACTTACCTGGACTTATAGAACCCATTTGACATCTATTGACGCACCCTACAAAATCGGGATGCTCCCCACCAAATCTCTCGCAAAAACCCGGTTTCTGGCCACCCACCAAGCATGATAAAATAAATCCCGGTGTTATTGACAACTCCCCAAAATGGAAGAAAACCGCGCCCAAGCCTATCTGCAATTAATTCACACTCTGCTGAATGCCCCCAACGGAGACGAATCGCAAATATTACAGGATAACTCAGAATTACTCGATCGCGGTTTTCTGGAAACTTGCGAGTTAGTAGCATCAACATTGGCCGAACAAGGAGGGGAAAATGGCGCTAAATTCCTTCGACATCTAGCCCGTTACCTAGCGCAAATCCTCGATATGAACGATGACGGAGATAGCAATAACTCTGCTAGTGAAAATTTCCAAGAGTATGCAAATTTTTTTCTAGAACTATTGCAAGCAGAACAAGATAGCAAGGGGGATATAGCAGTAATTTACCCCATGCTGGAAGGGCGAAAACATCTCCTTAATGCCACTTTTGCTGAGACTTTACAGCAAGTGGCGCAGAAGTTAATTGCCGGCGAAAACTCAGAAACAATTAGGTCAATTATCGGTCTTATTGAAAATTTGAGTATTCATATTAGTGACTTTCCCAGTGGGAATAGAGCGAATAATATTGAAATTGCCATTACTGGTTATCAAATAGTTTTAAATAATCGGGAACCCGGTAGCGAAAAATGGATGCAAACTCAAAATAATCTGGCTACTGCCTACAATAACAGAGTCAACGGTTTGGGGGCGGAAAATGCGTAACGGTAAAAACCAGGCGGTTGAAACCGTGTCTACACCAACCAAATCCGCCTATGCGGACAAGCGAGATAATTCAGAAGTGTTGAAATCCTCGATCGAGCTTTAATCTAGAATCAGGGTAAATACCGCTGCTATCAGTTAACCAGATATCGGTGCTATCCGTAGCGGTTCCCACAATCGCGGCTCCATTTCCTATTTTTTCCACTAATAACTCAGCATTTGCGATCGGCAAAAACAGCACTAACTCGAAGTCTTCTCCGCCGTATAATGCCCAATCTAAAGCTTTTTCTGTTGATACTATTTCTCTGAAAATATGGGGAATTGGTATTTTTGTGCGATCGACTTTTGCGCCAACACCGCTAGCCCGACAAATTTGAATAATCGCATCTGCTAAACCGTCGCTGCTGTCCATTCCGGCGATTGCAATTGAGGATGGAACCCCCCCCGGCCCCCCCTTGCTAAGGGGGGGAGAATTGGACTCTTGCTTCCCCCCCTTAGCAAGGGGGGGAATGAGGGGGGGTTCCATCGCACGTGGAGAATTGAAATCTTGCTTCCCCCCCTTAGCAAGGGGGGGACTGAGGGGGGGTTCCATCGCACCTTCGGAACCTAGTATTTCCCAAACAACCGGCAAAACATCAAGTCTCGGTTTAGGGCGCTGGTGGGCGAGAATTAAAGAAGCTCGATCGACTTCTGAAAGATTTTGCCCGAATTGTGGATTTAACAGCAATTCTAATCCCGCGCGGGAGGCTCCGTGAACCCCAGTAGCGACAATCGCCCAGCTCGATCGCGCATTTGACCGACTAATGGTACGATCGCACTCAACTTGTCCGAAAGCCGTAATCGCCACCGTCACCACGGGCGATCGCACAACATCGCCACCGACGATCGGCGTATGATATTCTTGCAAGCAAGCCGTCATCCCCCGATAAAACTCTTCAACCCACTCCACAGCCGTATCCGCCGCCACAGCGAGGCCTACAGTCACCGCCAGAGGCTTTGCTCCCATCGCAGCCAGATCCGACAAATTTGCGGCTGCGGCGCGCCATCCTGCGTAATAAGGCCCTGTAGTGCGATCGCTAAAATGCACTCCATCCACCAGCATATCTGTAGTGATAGCGAGAGATTGGTTGGGATTTGTAGCCATGACAGCGCAATCATCACCCACTATCTCTGCGGGGCAGAATTTTTGCAATCTTCTTAAAAGACCTTGTTCACCGATATCTTTAACTTGCATAATTTGGAATTAGCCGATCGCACTTTTTCGCTTCACCATTCCTTACCGGAACTCCGAGGCAAGCGCAACCTAGGAAACCTATAAAAAGTATCTCCTTCATCATCTACCTCTAAAATCGCCGAAAAAATCTTCACTTGCCGAGTTAAATACTGCTGAGCAACTTCTGCCTCAACCCTAGCATTAGCGGCCAGTTGAATCAGCGAAACCTGACTGTTTTGAGTTTCCAACAACTGATAAAAAGCCTCATCTAACCGCTGTTTTTGCTTGCTTTCATTCACATTTTTTACAATCAACAATCCTGCGAATCCGCCCAAACCAATTACCAATAATAATTCTAAAATTGCCATACTCTCGATTAAATTCCTGATTTCAATAACGAAACTATAAAAATTATCTCTTCTTCCAGCCCGCTGAGGCTGGCTTTGTGCGTGCAGAAGCGATTTCAATCGCCTTCACCTTTATTTAGAAAAGATTTCAATGGCTGTCACTATTGATTTTTTTAGCCCGCGCAGGCGGGCTTTGTGTGTGCAGAAGCGATTTCAATCGCCTTCACTTTTGACAAGCAGCGATTTCAATCGCTGTCATTAATTAAACTTGAGGTCGCACCAAATTTTCGATTCCTTTAACTACCTTAGCAGATACAATCTTGTCTCCCTGCTTCAGTTGCTCCAAAACTTCTTTTCCTTCAATCATGTAACCAAAAACAGCATACCGGCCGTCCAACAGATTCAGGCCAGCGGGGGTGAGTTCAGGTTCAAACAAGAAAAAGAAAAACTGAGAAGAACCGCTATCAGGGTCAGTTTCTGTACGGGCCATTGCCACAGTACCGAAAGCAGAAAAAGGCAAAACAGGTTCGTCGCGATAACGCCCCGCATCTTCTAGAGTAATCCCGTAAATAGGTTCTTTTTCGTCCCTGACGAGCACTTCTAGCGGTATATTCCGGTATTTGCCAGTAGCTGGGTCAATAAAACCGACTTCCTTGCCTTCGGGGTCTCCCGTTTGCAAAACGTAGGATTCTTCCGATCGAATAAACGGCAAACCGTCATAAAAACCTCGATCGACCAAATCCACAAAATTACCCGCCGTAACCGGGGCGCTGTAGCCGTCAACCACTACAGTAATTTCCCCTTTTTCAGTTTGTACTACCACAGTAGCGCGCCCTTTGAGTTGAGGCAGATTAGCATACTTGGCCGGCACTTCAAACGGAAACTTTGTCACCATCAACTCTTCGATTTCGCCTACCGAACCTAGGATGGTGGCTTTCAAGTCAATCACTTTGTCCCTGTCTTTAGCCTCAACAGCCTTTTCCAGTTGAGCAATTCCGTCCTTGACTCCTGCAACTAGCGCCTCAGCTTCCGGCTTTTTCGCGTCGGGAATACTCTCTAAAATGTCAGATTCCCGAAGGTTGAGAATCCTGGAAGCCTTGCTGACATCGCTGCTAATGGGCCCCCAACGTTTAGATCGTATGTGGTTGCCAATGTCTTCGAGACTGATTTGCAACTCTCGCACAGTTTGATTGTCAATAGGTAAAGCCAAGCGCAGCAGCGCCCGGCCGTCCGTAATCGCATTGCCCGCAGGCATACTGCTGCTGGGGCGTTTGGCATGGGAGACTGGACTGAAACTCAGGGAGAGAGTGAACAGCAAGAGTGCTAAAGCGACGGTTTTGACCCAGCGCTTGCACGTATCGATCGAGAAATTAGGCCAATGCAACATAACTTTAACTTTTATTGCCTCTATTATCTTCCCACAGCGCTGTCGGCCTTCTATCCCTTAAATGCCCTACACAATCAGTTGGCGAACTTCCTTCCCTTGAGAGCTTTTTAGCTTTCCGTACAGCACTTGCTCCCTTTGAACGGTAAAATAAAATGCCAATTGCTTTTTGATGCCGTCAGCTAGACTGTGGCTTTAACTTGACCCGCTCAAAAACGGATACAATCCCCAGACTCCTGTCGTGGAGAGATCAAAATTTTAGACCAAGGTTCAATCTCCCAAATTCATCTGTGGAGTAAATCTAAAATCTAAAATCTAAAATCTAAAATCGACTGACTGTAGTTACCCCGTGCCGACAAGGCGACGGGATTGCCCGCAAAAATTTATATGATCTCCAGTAACGACTTTCGACCAGGTGTTTCAATTGAATGGAATAACGGCGTGTGGCGGGTTATCGAATTCCTCCACGTCAAGCCAGGAAAAGGCTCGGCTTTCGTGCGGACAAAATTAAAAAACGTCCAAACCGGAAACGTAGTAGAACAAACCTTCCGGGCGGGCGAGACGATGCCTCAAGCCAACCTGGAAAAGAGCGTGATGCAGCATACCTATAAAGAGGGCGACGAGTTCGTCTTTATGGATATGGAAACTTACGAGGAAAGTCGCCTCAATGCTAAGCAAATAGGCGATCGTGTCAAGTACCTCACTGAAGGGATGGAAGTCAATATCCTTCGCTGGAACGACCAAATCCTAGAAGTGGAACTGCCCAACTCGGTTGTCTTGGAAGTGACACAAACCGATCCAGGAGTCAAAGGAGATACTGCCACCGGCGGCAGCAAACCCGCTATCCTCTCCACCGGAGCTCAGATTATGGTGCCTCTATTTATTTCCATTGGAGAACGGATTCGGATTGATACTCGTGAAGACAAGTACCTCGGCCGAGAGTAGAAATGACGGAGGAAAAGGGAGTTTTTAGTTTTTAGTTCTGAGTTGAAGAACTCAAAATTCAATACTCATCGCTCACAGCTTAAAAACTATCCCTTTTGCCTCCAAACTCGGTGAATTCTCCTAGCTTCGCCGGATTCGGAATTTTCAATTTTCAATTTTCAATTCTTAATTACCCTTGAATCTGCTGTGCAACTAGACTTAAACCAGCTTTGCGAACTGCTAACTGTATTAGACAAAACAGGCATTTCGGAACTGACGTTAAAAAGTGGGGAACTTGAACTGACTGTACGCAAAGGCATTCTGGCAACCTCACCAGACACCTCGGCCGCTATCCCTGCAGCCGTGGCGACTGTCGCTCCGATCGCGTTGGGCGCTGTTGCTAGTCCCACCTTAGCGTCACCTCCTGCTGTTGACCAAAATGCAGGCTCGGCTCTGGCTGAGGCCCCTGCCGCCACACCTGCAGCCGTGCCTGCAGCCGTGACTGCTCCTGTCGATACCAAATGGGTGCCAATTATCTCGCCGATGGTAGGAACCTTTTACCGCGCTGCTGCTCCCGACGAGCCGCCTTTTGTGAATGTGGGCGATCGCATCAAGGTCAGCCAGACAGTCTGTATTATCGAAGCGATGAAGCTGATGAACGAGATCGATGCTGATGAAGTGTCCGGTCAAGTGATGGAAATTTTAGTTCAAAATGGCGAACCTGTCGAATACGGTCAAGTGTTGATGCGAATTAATCCGGATTGAAGGATTACTTTATTGTTATGGACAGAATAAATGCTAATATTTCCCGATCACTTCTCTCCGGTGAGTTTGATGAAGTCATCCCAGCCTGTCCCGCAAGAGGTTGTGCAACAAGTTGCTGAGTATTTCAGTATTTTGAGCGAGCCAATGCGTTTACGAATTTTGAACTTGCTTCGCGACGGCGAAAAATGCGTGCAAGAATTGGTGGAAGCTACTCAAACGAGTCAAGCCAATGTTTCTAAGCACCTAAAACTCATGCTCCAAGCTGGTATCCTCACTCGCCGGAGTGAAGGGACTTCAGCTTATTATAAGGTGCAAGACGAGTTAATTTTCGAGCTGTGTAATATGGTGTGCGATCGGCTTGCCACCCGGATCGAACAGCAAGCCCTACACTTTCGGGCATTTAGCCTGACTACCAAGCACTGAAAATTAGTTGCCATTGCTCCATCCTCAGTCCTCAGTCATGAGTCATCAGTTATCAATTCCTATTCTCGGCCTTGAGACCGATGACTAATGACTCATAATTACTAAAGGGGAAAATTTTTGTCAAAACTTTGGCGGGTACTCGGCTGAGCCACCTCCAAACCTTCGCCTCCTAAAAGTTCTAAAGGCTTGCCTTCCACTGAAATCCAAACCTTGGCATTCGGTTTTAAACTCGTAGCCGTATAGATAACTTGCCCTAACCGGCTTGTCATTGAGGTGCTGCCTCCCCCCGAAGTAAATTCGGCAGACAAATCGACATAAACTCCGTCATTCTTGACACTCAAACTCCGCAGTTTTGTCCCCTTAGGAATTTCGCTAGAAACAGTTGCATCCTTGGGCCCGGTCAACAAACTGTTAAAAGCAGCTTGTAAAGTTGCATCAGGCTTGTCAGCTTGTTTGACAGCTACTGGCGTAGGAACTCCCTCAAATTTGCCGCTGGCATCTTTAACCCAGTAGACTTGCACTGTCTGGACATCAGTCTGCTGCAAAGGCTTTGGCTGCGACGGCTTGGGAGTCTGAACCTGCGGCGTCTGAACCTGCGGTGTCTGAACCTGCGGCGTCTGAACCTGCGGTGTCTGAACCTGCGGCGTCTGAACCTGCGGCACTTGTACAGGAGTTGGAGGGGGTACGGGGATAATTACAGCAGGGGATTCCACAGGACTTGGGGGCAGCGGCGGAGCGGTAGTCTGAGCAGAAGACTGCGTATCTGCGGGGGTTGGCGAACGGTTCGCGGTCCACCAGGCAATGCCCCCACCCGCCAGTAAAGCCAACCCGCAAACACCGGCAATGACGGCTGTGGAGACGCGGCGTACTTCTTGTCCATCTTTCATAATACAAATTCTCCTTACAGATAGAGCGCTTGGGACGGTGAGGAGCGACTCCCGATCAGCTACATTTGTCTATGGTTAGATTCTGGAATTGACACAATTGCATTGCTGCTAGCGAACACTTTATAGCAAGCCCAACATATTCTGAATCCGACTATTGGAATCCTAGACCATAATATAAGATTTCGCCCGTGGAGTATGTCACAGTATCTCGATCGGCCTATTGGCTATATTCTATAGTAATCCTAAAAAATTAAAGGATAAAGGAAGAAGAAAAAAGGAAGAAGGAAGGCAAAGGATGGATGTAACAGAGGTAAGGGGGGTAGCGGAGTTAACAGATAAAAGGAAAAAGGGTGCTTAGAAAAATCAATTCGCCCAAACAAAAAGCGCCCCTATTTCTAGGAGCGCTTTTTGTTATTAATCAAAAGCTAAAACTTAGCCATTGATAGAAGGAGCAACCAAAGCTACAGGAGTGGTTTCACCAGCAGCCAAATCAAGCGGGAAGTTGTGAGCATTGCGCTCGTGCATTACTTCCATACCCAAGTTAGCGCG
>NZ_JAUBTB010000122.1:0-17031 GCF_036704965.1 Microcoleus sp. F10-B2
GCTGCCTATCTTTTTTTAGCACAAGTGGGTTAAATCTTTACGCTCTCTGGGTTTGGCGCGGGTTGTCACCCCCCCAGGTTTAATTGTACTATTTATTCAGATAACCCGGCGGTTGAAACCGCGTCTATACAAACCAACTCCCTCTCTAAGAGACTAAGAAATAAGGGAGATATTTAAGGTAGATATGGTTTACCGTCAGCTATGGTATAAATGTCTTCTTCGGCGTCTATGATCGAACCAAAATGAGGCTCGATTGCTACTGTTTTAATCCATTCAGGGTCGTGGAATGGCAAGCCATCAGCTAAAGTGTAGATATCTTCTGCTGAGTCTCTCAGAGAATCAAATGCCCGATTGCGGGTCGCAGCTTTTAGCCATTCATACTCTTGTAGTTTTGCTTTGTTAATTAGGGCAGCTTCTAGGGCTTCCAGTCGCTTCATGTCTGCATAAGTAATGATAGCAGCGATCGCTCTTCCTTCCTGTTCTATGACAATTCGTTCTCCAGTATCCTCGACACGCGCGATGAGTTCGGGAAATTTGTCATTGGTTACGGTTACATTTAGTTGAGTCATCTTTTACCTCGCTACTAATTCTTATATCATATCGTGTCCGCTAGCTTCGGTTGAAAAGTATTTTTGATGCTGTAGGGGCGGGTTTTACCAACAATAATCGCCTCAAACCGACAATCTCCTAAACCCGCCCCGCCCAAAGACCAATCCCTATCCTTGAATCAAGGCTTGAAACCGAGTATGCGATCGAATGCTGTCAAAATCCGAGTCAGTTTTTGCCATTTCTCGGTATTCGTCAGGATTCAGATTGATTGCTTGCTGCAAATTCTGAATCGCTTGGTCAATTTGACTCTGTAACGCATAGCAGCAAGCTTTATTATAAAATGCTGCGTGTAAATCTGGTTTGATTTCTAAGGCTTTGTCGAAGGAGGCGATCGCCTCTTCCCATCTTCCTAAATCCTCCAGTGCAACGCCCCGATGGTACCAGGCTTTGTAATAATCTGGTTTTAATTTTAAGGCTTTGTCAAAAGAGGCGATCTCTTGTTCCCATATTTCTAAATTATACAGTGCAACGCCCCGATAATACCAGGCTTGGTCATTATGTGATTTTAATTCTAAGGCTGTTTGGCCCAAGGAGGGGAGCTTTTTTTTCAATCTTCCTAAATTACCCAGTGCATTGCCCCAGGAGGCGAGCTTTTCTTTCAATCTTCCTAAATTACCCAGTGCAATGCCCCGATTGTTCCAGGCTTCGCCATCATCTGGCTTTAATTCTAAGGCTTTGTCGTAGAAGGTGATCGCTGCTTCAAATCTTCCTAAAGAAAGCAGTCCTATGTTCCTATCGAACCTGGTTTCGTGATAATCTGGTTTTATTTCTAAGGCTTTGTCGTAGGAGGCGAGCGCTTCTTTCCATCTTCCTAAAGAAAGCAGTGCTATGCCCCGATTGTACCAGGCTTCGTGATAATCTGGTTTTAATTCTAAGGCTTTGTCGTAGGAGGCGAGCGCTTCTTCTAATCTTCCTAAATCCTCCAGTGCAGCGCCCCTATTGTACCAGGCTTGGTGTAAATCTGGTTTTATTTCTAAGGCTTTGTTGTAGGAGTAAATCGCTTCTTCCCATCTCCATAAATCATTCAGTGCAATGCCCCGATTATTCCACGATTCGTCATCATCTGGTTTTAATTCTAAGGCTTTGTCGTAGCAGGCGAGCGCTTCTTCCCAGCTTCCTAAAGAAAGCAGTGCATAGCCCAGATTGTACCAGGCTGCGTGTAAATATGGTTTTAATTCTAAGGGTTTGTCGTAGGAGGCGAGCGCTTCTTTCCATCTTCCTAAATTACCCAGTGCATTGCCGCGATTATACCAGGCTGCGTATAATAAATATCGTTTTAAGTCACAGGCGTTGTCGTAGGATACGATCATATCTTCAAACAAGCCTAAATTACCCAGTGTATTGCCACGATCGTACCAAGCTGCGTGTAAAGATGGTTTGAATTCTGAGGCTTTGTCATAAGAGGCGAGCGCTGCTTCAAATCTTGCTAACTTAGCCAGTGCATAGCCAGGTTCGACCCAGGCTTCGTCTTTATCTGGTGGGAATTCTAAGGCTTTGTTGTAGGAGGCTATCACTTCTTCAAACAAGCCTAAAGAACCCAGTGTAACGCCCCGATTGTACCAGGGGTTGTCATCATGTGGTTTTAATTCTAAGGCTTTGTCGTAGGAGGCGAGCGATTCATCAAATCTTCCTGAACTATCCAGTGCATTTCCCCGATCGTTGCAGGCTTCTGGATCGGGTTTCATTTCTAAAGCTTTGTCGAAAAAGGCGGTTGCTTTTTCAAACCAGCCTAAGCCTAAATTGTACAGTTCCTTCCAATCAATCATTTCTAACCTCCTGGATCAAGTTGTTTAAGACAACGTGAAATTGCTTAATTCCTTTAATCAGCCGAGGAAAATCTTAATAATTTTAAAGTATTTTTTGCAACTTCAATGTTGCTCCAGACTAACACAACCGAACTAAGCTGACAATACCTGAGCCTCCGTCAGCACTGATTCTGCAAAAGTGGGCGAAACAATAGGTTCGTTATCTCTAAACTGAGTGCGCTGATATTTGCCTTCAGCATTTAGAGAAAACACAAATAACGTCGGAATTTTCAGGTTTCCCAAATACTCTCTTTTGCCAATTGCTAAATAATCAATAATCCAGTATTCAGCAATTGCCAAGCCTTCATATTCCTCTAGCTTGTCAACATAATCATCTTCCCAATTAGTTGATACTACCTCGACAGCTAACTGAATTCGGCGATTCCAGTGCGGCATAAGCTTTGCGTTCACCACGCCACAAAGTGCGATCGAGAACACTGACATCAGGAACTCGTCCTTGTTCCGTACCTTCTTTTGTGCTAGTTTTGATGGTGATGCCTCGTTTTACTACATAGTTGAGTTTCAGGCGATCGCTCTCTTGATAAAAGTGTCTGTCTGTAAATTCACCAATATCATGATTTCTGGTAATTGCTATTTTGACAATCTCTCCGTTCACCAATTTTTAAAGACTATCTTCCGGGAAAATTGCAATAAATTCGTTAAATTTTAATTTTTGTTTGGTGGTTGCAATCATTTTTTAAATAATCCCTAAAGTTGCAGCCATATCCTCGGTTCTGCGTTACCAGGCTTTGCTTGGAAACGATTAGTTTCTTATTCTCGCGTTGCGCGGAATTTGTTTGTGTAGTAGCGATTCCCAATTATTTTTTCAGCACTTACGCACTACGACCAAAGAAACCGGGTTTTTTACCGAATCTGCGCGTTACAACGAATAATTTTGGTAAAAAACCCGGTTTCTGAACTCCTATGCGTAAGTCCTAAGAATGCTGCTGCACCCTACTTTTAAGCTTGATATTTTTTCAGAATAGCGACTTTTTCGGGGAAGATTTCGATCGCCATTTTGTCATCATAACGAGTCGCGAGCGATCGCCTCACCTCGCCCAAAAACAGCGGCTGCGACAGCCCAGGTTCAGGATGTACAACTGTACGAACCCGGATTGTCATGTAGTCTCTGCCCCGCCCGGAGCGCCCTGGAGAGTACAAATCCGCAGCAGCTTGCCGCATCGTTGCTTCTAATTCTGATTCGGTGATCGTAGGTGGCACAGTAACTACTGTTTGAGCGCCGCCTGTATCGTAAACTAAAGAATAGCGAACTGCACCAGGAATTTCTGTGCGGGAAAACAGTCCCAAACCGAGACCGAATATACTCGCAGCAATCACGCCCATAAAGCTTGTCACTCCTACCAATCGGAAGCGAAAACCCCATTTGAAGATAAATGCTATAACTGTTAGAATAGCTAAAGCTCCTGTCAGAATTGCCGCCCATTGGGCGTACATTAAAAGGTTAGAATTTACGCTCATTTGTCAATTTGGTAATTGGTCATTTTGTCATTTGTCATGAGGCGTTTCGGGCCACAAGCAGATAAGTCATCATATCGCCTTTCCCCTTCACTGGAATCACGCCCCGCTCCTCAAAAACGTACTTATCGCGCAGGCGTTCGTAGGTAGCAACTGTCACCTGAATGCTGCCGGGGACGCCTTGAGATTCCATCCGGGAAGCTGTATTTACCGTATCTCCCCACAAATCGTAAGTAAATTTTTTAGTACCGATTACCCCAGCTTCTACCGGGCCTGTGTGGATGCCGATGCGAATGCTGAGCGGCTGACCTCCCTTGGTACGCATCTTAGTCATTGCTGCTTGAATTTCCAGCGCCATTTCGGCGATCGACTCGGCGTGGTCGTCGCTGGGCGTTGGCAAACCGCCAACTACCATATAAGCATCGCCGATCGTCTTAATTTTCTCAAGTCCGTAGCGCTCGGCCAACTCGTCAAAAGCCGAAAAAATCTCGTTGAGCAACTCCACTAACTGGGCCGGCGACAAATGAGCCGAAAGCTTAGTAAAACCGACCAAATCGGCAAACATCACTGTTACCTCAGCGAAACTGTCGGCGATCGTAATTTCCCCGTGTTTGAGGCGCTGCGCGATCGCCTTCGGTAAAATATTTAACAGCAAACGCTCCGACTTTTCCTTTTCCTCGGCCAACTCCCGTAAATACGCCTGTTCCTTATCCCGCAGGCGCTTCTTTTCCAGACAAGCGCTAATCCGAGCCTTGAGCAATACCGGATTGAACGGTTTAGAAAGATAATCCTCCGCCCCCAACTCTATACACCGCACGATACTGTCGATATCGTCCACCGCCGAAATCATAATCACCGGGATGTAGCGCAACTTCTCGTCCGCCTTCAGATTTTCCAGCACCTGATAGCCGTTCATTTGCGGCATCATAATGTCTAGAAGAACCAAATCAAAAGGATCTCTTCGCAACAGTTCCAGAGCTTGGAGACCATCTTCCGCAACAGTCACTGCATGGCCTTGACGCTGAAGTCGGCGGGCCAGCAAATCGCGGTTTACCTCATTGTCGTCAACAACCAGCACGCTGCCCTCGTCACCTTTCATGTCATAGCCTCTTTCAGAAGCGTTTCAATTTTACTCAAAAGTCGGGGAAACTCGACCGGTTTGGTGTCGTAGTCGTTGCAGCCTGCGGCCAGACACTTTTCACGGTCGCCAGCCATTGCGTGAGCCGTCAGGGCAATCACCGGAATCATGCTAGTTTCAGGAGCAGCCTTAATTTGCTGGGTTGCTTGCCACCCGTCGAGGACTGGCAGACTCATATCCATCAGAATCAAATCCGGTACTTTCGCCAGGGCCATCGACACCCCCTCAGCACCGTCAACAGCAATAAAGACCTCGTGTCCCTTGCGGGCCAGACGCCTGGAAAGCATATCCCTGTTCATTTCGTTATCTTCGACCAACAGGATTTTAGCCATTGGTGTTCTCCTTGCCTTTCGAGTCGTACCTGCGATCGAACCTGTCATTGACTATAGAGCGAACATCGCGCAACAAAGTATCGCAACTGTAGACTCCCTTTTGTAACACCCGATCGACACAACCGTTTAGCTGCTGACTTTCGGCCGGTGTCAGGTCTTTCCCCGTGAGCACAACAATCGGTATTGGATCTCCAGAGTACGATTTGCGAAGTTCGCCGATCAACTCAAAACCATCCATTTCTGGCAACATCAAATCCAGCAGGATCAGATGCGGTCGGGCAATTTCTAGCTGAGAGAGAGCAGCGCGCCCGCTGTCAGCCTCCGTTACTGCCCAGCCTTGTCTTTCTAGTATGCGTCGCAGTATTTCCCGCGTGGCAACGTCGTCTTCCACAATTAGAATCTGACAGGTCCAATTGTTAATTGCAACGCCGTCTTGGTCGCGTCGGTACTTGTTCAACAAGGCAGCCAGCCGTTTGCCGTCCACTGGTTTGGTGAGGTAGTCCGAGGCACCCAATGCAAAGCCGAGGCTTTTGTTGCCAACAAAGGATAGCAGGATTACGGGAATTTCGGCAAGATCGGGATCTGCCTTCAGCGCCGATAGTACCGCCCAGCCGTCCATTCCGGGCATGATCACGTCGAGGGTAATGGCGTCTGGCCGCAGTTGCTTAGCCAGCCGGAGAGCTTGCTCGCCACCGCCGGCGACTTCTATGTGCAGTCCTTGGCGAGCGAGGGCGCGCTGGATCAAATCCCGCGAGATCGGGTCGTCGTCAACTACCAGCACCGTGCCGACAGCGGGGGCGACCGGAGGGCTAGTGCTGTCGCGGACTTTGTTGGGGATTTCCGGGTGTTTGATGGCACTGGGCAAGAGTACGGTGAAAGTGCTGCCCTCGCCCAAGGTGCTGCTGGCCTCAATGCTGCCACCCATCATCTGACAGAAGCGCTGGCTGATAGCCAGTCCCAAACCAGTGCCACCGTACTTGCGGGTAGTCGAGGCGTCAGCTTGGGTGAAAGGTTGGAAAACTCGCTGCAATTGCTCTTTTGTCATGCCGATACCGGTGTCGGCGACGCGGAAACTTAAAAATTCGGAGTTGGAAATTAAAATTTGGGAAGATTCTTCTTGATTTTTCATTCTTAAGGGTTCATTTTTAATTCTTTCCACTCCGATCGCAATTCTCCCGTTTTGGGTGAACTTCGCAGCGTTGCTGAGCAAGTTCAGCAGCACTTGCCGAACTTTGGTCATGTCCGCGTGCATGGTGTCGAGGTTGTCTGGACAGTACACTTCTAGGGTATTACCGTTTTTCTCGACCAGCGGCCTGGCCGTGGCGACAGCACTTTCAATTAAGGCATGGATGTCGAAGGTTTCTAAGTAGAGATCCATTCGGCCTGCTTCAATTTTAGAGATATCTAGGATGTCGTCGATCAGGTACAGCAGGTGTTTGCCCGCGCTGCAGATTTTTTCGAGGTCGGGGACGGATTCGCAACTGCCCAATTCTTCGGCTTCTTCTTTGAGCATTTCGCTGTAGCCGATGATGGCATTCAGAGGTGTTCGCAGTTCGTGGCTCATGTTGGCGAGAAATGTGCTTTTTGCCCGATTGGCGGATTCTGCTGCTTCTAGGGCCGACTGCATGGCGGATTCTGCTTGTTTGCGATCGGTGATGTCTTGGACTGTGCCTTCGCAGTACAAAACGCTGCCGGTTTCGTCGCAGACGCTGCGGGCGTTTTCGGAAATCCAGATTGTGCTGCCGTCTCGGCGGTATATTTGGGACTCAAATTTTGACACTTGGCGGCGCGCGGCCAATTGGGCTATAAACTCGGTGCGTCGCTTGGGGTCTACGTAAAGTTGGCGGTTGAGGTTTGCCAGTTCGGCGAGCATTTGGGTAGAGGATTCGTAGCCGTAAATGCGGGCTAGTGCGGGATTGGCACTGAGGTAGCGCCCGTCTGGGGTGGTCTGGAATATGCCTTCGACTGCGTTTTCAAAGATGCTGCGGTATTTTGTTTCGGCTTGTCTCAAGGCTGCTTCTGCTCGCTTGCGCTCTAGGGCATTGGCGAGCATTTCTCCTACCATTTTTAGCTGTGTCGATATTTCGGTTGCTCGACCTGCTGTTTGCTTTAAGCCATCGAATCCGAGAAATCCTACTAGGTTTTTACTATAAATTAGGGGAATAATTATCAGCGATTGAATATTTTTTAGCTGTCTTTTAAATTCTAAATTATTTAGGGAAGCGCCCATCGAAGGTATTGAGGCGATTGCTGTTTGATTGGCTGTTTGGGATGGGGATTCTGTCGGGAATTGGGCGGGATTTTGACGGATAAAATAGGCTATTTCGGCGATCGCTGGGGGTGCGAGTTCGCCGATTTCTGGAATGTAGAGGCATTCGGCGCGATCGAGTTTTTCTGCGATCCAAGGGATTTGTGCGATGTCTATTTTTTGGTCGGTGCTGTCTTTGATTTCCGGAATGCCGTCAGCGCACCACTCGTAGGTTTTGTCGGCGCGGGTTTTGTCTTCTGATAACAGGTAGATGTAACTGCGGTTAAAGCCGGTGAAGGTGGCGATCGCTTCCAGAGTTCGATCGATGCTTTTGTCTATTTCTGATAAGGGCTGGCCGATAAAATTGGTTGACAAACTGGCAATCAACTGAGCGAATTTTACTCTACATTCCAAATATTGTGCTACTTTTTTGCCATCGGTAACGTCTCGAAAGCTCCAGACTCTGCCGACTGTCTGCGCTCCGACTTTTGATGGCAACGAATTTAATTCGATAATTTTTCCGTCTTTAAATTCTAATAATTCGCGGATTTGAGTATCTGGATCTGCCGACACTTCGATCGCGTTTTGGAGAAATCTTTGGGGGTCTTTTAATTGTTCCCTGGCGAAGGGGAATCCTGTGTCGATCGTGTTTTTGACTGTGCCGAAGGTCGATCGGCTCAACTTTCCCGGGCTGGCGGACAAACCCCACATCTCGACAAATTTATGATTGTAATTGCATACATTGCCGTTTCTGTCAACCGCGAGAATTCCAGCATCTGTAGATTCTAGAACTGCTTGCAGCATCGCAAGCGGTTCTTGGTGTTTTCTAATGTCAAAAAACACCAAGACTGAGATTTCGCCGCCCTCAACTGCGGGATGGAAAAAATAGGAAACTGGTAAAATCTGGCCGTCGCGGCACAGAAACTCGTCGTCCCAATTGCTGCAAGGTTGACCGGAGGCGATCGCCTCTTGTAAACCTAGTGTAGGTGCGATCGCCGCATCTTCATTGTTGCTGGGCGACTGTTTGGGATCGTCTGTCAAAAGTGCGAATTTCTTGTCTTTCTTTTGCTTCCTGATGCGTTCTAGCAGGGAAACACCTGCAAGTTCCGACTCTCGCCACCCCAGCAAGCGTTCGGCCTCTGGATTCACCGAAATTACAAACCCTTTCGCGTCAAGGATACACAATCCCGCCCCCAAACTGTTGACACTTGCCCGCAGTCGATCGAATTCTGAAGCTGTTGGAGAGTCTTGAGGGGACTCGGGGGAGGAGGCAAAATCCTGCTGCGCCACCGACTGGGAGCTCAAACAAGCTTGCAGCAGCGGTTCCTGCTGGCTCCGAGTTCCGTCGTAGCTACAACTTACCTGCTCTAAGAATAGCTGCCACTGCTCGGCAGTGGGAGGGGGAGACTCGCTGGCTAAACCTAGCTGTTCGAGTTGGCGCTGGAGTTGGGGATGCATAATTTCTGGCGCTTTGTAGGCAACTTTCTACAGTATATCTTTTTAATTAATAGTATTATATATACGCAGGTATACAGTTAGTCGAAAGGTACGGGAGCGAGCAAATCCTAGGTTTTATCGAAAAGCTTATCGAGCATTTCTGCTATCCAAAATATTTAAAATTGTGCTAATTCTATTTAGATCCTAACAGCTTTATTGATTTGGCTATATGTTGAAAATCTCGATACCTGATAGCGAAAGAATCAGCAAATTGCGGAGGCTAATAAAATTGGCAACGCTCGCAAAGAAATGTCAATAAATTATTATTTATCAGACTTTTCGGTTGAGAGCGGAATGTCGGTGAAAATAGCTGGCAGCCTAATTGTAAAAGTAGAACCTTTATCCAACTCGCTGAATGCGGTAATGTCTCCGCCCATCATTTCGCAGAATTTCTTAGTAATCGTCAGCCCCAAGCCAGTGCCGCCGTACTTTTTAGTAGTTGAGGAATCGGCTTGCGTGAAAGGATCGAATATTTTGGCTAACTGTTCCGGACTCATGCCAATGCCGGTATCTTTGACCGCAAACACGATCCAATCTTGAGGGGAAGACAAGGGAGACGAGCTATTTTCTGCTTTGCCACCTCCTCTATACGCTCCAAGTTTTTTGCGTCTCTTGGCAGCCTCGGCGGGGGTTTCGAGGGATCGGGTAACGGCGAAGGTAATCGTGCCCGAGCAAGTAAACTTCGAGGCATTGCTGAGGAGGTTGAGCAGGGACTGGCGGAGTTTAGTTAAGTCGGTCTGCATTGAGCCAATATCCTCGGGGCATTGTATTTCTAGGATATTGCTATTTTTGTCTGCCATCGGCGCGATCGTGGCAACTACTTCCTCAACCAGAGTTGAAATGGTGAAGGTTTCGACGTGCAAGTCGGTGCGGCCTGCTTCAATTTTAGAGAAATCGAGAATATCTTTAATCAGCGCTAGCAAGTGCTGGCCGGCCGTGTTAATTCTCTGGAGGTCATCGATGAACTCTTCGGCACCGAGGTCTCGGGCGTCTTCTTGCAGGATCTCGCTGTAGCCGATGATGGCGTTGAGGGGAGTTCTGAGTTCGTGACTCATGTTGGCGAGAAAAATGCTTTTGGATCTATTTGCAGCTTCGGCGGCTAATGCGGCCCGGCGGAATTCTTCGGAACGCAAGCGTTCGGTGATGTCGCTGGTCATGATTAAAACGCACTGAGTGCTGCCGAGGTCGATGAGTTCGACTGACAGCAGCCAGTCGCGCACTTCGCCGGTTTTAGTGCGAATTTTGATTTCTTGGTTGCCGATCGAATTTTGTGCTTGCAAAATCTGGGCTAGCCGCCGCCCCTCTTCTGAATTGACAAATATCCCTAAGTCGTTGGCGGTGCGGCCGATAAATTCGTGCCGCAGCCAGCCTAATGAGCGCAAAAAGCTTTCGTTGGCATCGAGGAAGCATCCGTCTGTGAGGGTGCAGATGCTGATGCCGACTGGGGAGGCGTGAAAGGCCTTGGAAAATCTTTCTTCTGAAGAACGCAGGGCGGCTTCGGCCCGCTTTCTGTCTGTGATGTCTTGGACGGTGCTGGTGATGTACATGGAGTTGACGGCGGCTTGTTCGTAGACTGTGCGGTGGCTGCCGTCGGGGAGTACGAGCCTGTAGTCGATGCTGTAAGGCTGTTGCTCAAATAAAGCGGCTTCGATCGAGGTTTTGACTAATTCTCGGTCTTCGGGGTGTACGTATTCCAAGAAGGCTTCGAGGGTGGGTTCAAAAGTGCCGGGCCGCTCTCCCAGGATGCGATAAATTTCCTCTGACCACCGCAATTGCTGGGTGTTGCGGTCTAAGTCCCAGTTGCCTAGTTGGGCGATGCGCTGGGCGTTGGCGAGGCTGGCTTCGCTGGCGCGCAGGGAGGCTTCTGCTTGGTGGCGTTCGGCGACGGTGGCGGCTAAGACTAAGCCGGTGACGGCGATGACGGCGATGAAGGCTTGGAGGGATAACAGTGCCTGGGGGATGCTGCTGGCGTGTTTGAGAAAGGGGCCGCTGCCTCGGGCGATGCCCCAAATGGCGAAGCCGCAGAGGATGAAGTTGGAGAGGGCCGTGTAGCGCTGGCCGAATCGAAAGGCAGCCCAAACTACTAGGGGAAATGGTAAGTATTCGAGGGGATAGCGGGCGTAGGCGGCGCGGGTGCGGGAGCAGAAGACTAGCCAGCCGACTGCTAGCAGCAGCAGCAGCCAAATCGCTCGTTCGGCAATCTGTTTGGGACGTGTGGGGGCTTTGGGCAATTGTTGCCACGTCAGCAGCAGCGGGGCGACGAGCAAAATTCCCATAGCGTCTCCCACCCACCAAGTCCCCCAAATCGTGCCCAAATTGCTCCAGCTAGATAAACCGGTCAGGCACACGACGATACTGCCGATGCTGGAGTTGATCGAGGTAGATCCCAAGGCTGCTAGTCCGACTATTCCTAAAACGTCTTTGAGCCGATCGAGCCCGGCGCTAAAATTAATGCTCTGTAGCAGATAAGTTCCCGTCCACGCTTGCAGGCTTCTGGCGCTTGCCGAGATCAATGCCGTGCCGATGTTGGCCGACGGTACGCTCATGCTGAACAGGAAGCCTCCGATCGCGATTCCCGGCCACAGTTGCCGCCCAAACAGCAGCAGGGCGACTTGGGCAATTCCTGCTGCTGGCCACATCGGGTAAATTTCTGAACTGAGGGTGAGGGTGGAAATTGCGAATTGCGACGCCAAATAGTAGACTAGGGCGATCGCGCCTACTGCGAGGAAGTACCGCCAGGAATGTCCTTTGATGGCGTTAAGGAACTTTGTCTGCATTGTCGTTTCGGGAAAAGGTGGACGGTGGTTGGGGTCTCAGTAGGTGGCACGGGACAGGCACAGGGTAGGTAAAATGTTTCTATTAGGTGATGGTAGGTCATGGGTGGTAGGTAGGGGGAGAACCTTTTGAGCTAACTTTTTGTGGCGCTGTTGAGGGTTCGGTTTTTTTTTGCTGTGCGATCGCATCTGTGCGTGAATTTCGGGAGCATCCCTTTTTTGCCAATATATCTGTGATGGCTGAAGATTCGGTCTGTAGATTTTTGGTTTTTGTTAAAGATTTATTACCGAGCGACTGCCGGTGTTTTTTCATGTTGGGCGATCGCAACTCAATTCACCCTAACATTTTTCACCATGCTCAATGATACCTAAGAAACCGATAACAACGAGGTAAAATCTCTGCGTTCAGCTAACTCCGGGGCAAGCAACCGGGTTTCTGATTAGAAGTGCAGGCGGGAGTTATTTTCACTAGATTTTCGACCAATTAATCGGGGAGCATCTCAATGAAAGCAGTTAAGCTAGAAATTGGAGTTTTAAGGCCCGAGGCTGCGGGGCCCGAGGCTGCGAGGCAGGAGGAAAGAGGAAGAAGGAAAGAGGAAGAAGGAAAGAGGAAGAAGGAAGGAGCCAGAAGAAGTGTTTTTACAAATATGAGATGCTCCCATTAATTGAGGCTTCAAGTATTGCGATCGAATACAGTGAAAGCGGAGAAGTTACAGCAAAAAAAAATATTTTCCCTTCTCTATTTCCCTTTTGCTGTTGCAGTATCTAAGGTTAGTGTCAAACGCTCTTGAGCTTCTTTAAGGGCGTCTTGGGGGTTGCGGCCGAGAAGGGTTGCTTCTATGGCGCGGCCGAGGTTTTCTGACAGGCGGGAGTAACCTGAGATAATGGGTCGCGCTCTGGCTGAGTTCATTTGCTCTAAAAATACTCGCAAAACAGGGTTTTTTTCCACAAAGCTTTGATAAGCTTTGCTCTGTCTCGATTTTAAGTTAATTGGCAAGTAACCTGTTCCCAATGCCCATGCTGTTTGGAATTCTTCACCTAGAACGTATTCTAAGAATTCTAGGGCTGCTCGCTCTCGTTCTGGGGAGGTTTTCATTAAAAATAGGTTTTCACCCCCAACAACGGCTGCGGGGCGTTTGAGGGCGGGTATCGGCATCACTGCGTAGTCGATCGCGCTTTGCTGCAATTGTGCTAGCGTCCACGGCCCGGTGATTTGCATGGCGACTTTGCCGGCGATGAAGTTGTCGAGTTCGTAACCGCGTTCTGGTGCTGACAGTATTGCTGAACCTTCTTTTAACAAGTCGCTCCACAATTCTAAGGCGGCGCGAGAACCGGGATTGTCTATTTGGGGTACGGGAGTTTGAGGTGTTGCGGCTTTGAGTTCGCCGCCGGCGCTGAACATGAATGGCAGCCAGGTAAATACTGTCCATTCTCCTTTGCCTAGGGAGAGCACTATGCCGTGTTGGTCTGTGCGGCCGTCTCCGTTGGTGTCTCGGGTGAGCGATCGGGCTGCTTGCTTGAATTGCGCCCAATTCTGCGGAACTTCTTTGATTCCTGCTGCTTTAAATAAGCTGGGACGGTAAAATATGGCGGCGTTGTTTGTGGCTAGGGGAACTGACCAAGTATGTCCGCCCAGTTCCATTGACTCGAATAGTGCCGGGTAGATTTCGGCTTTGCGGGGCGATTTGTCTAGCCACTTTTCTAAGGGTTGAATTGCGTTGAGTTCTGCTAGTTTTCCGGCAATTGTGGGAACGTTAAACAGCAAATCTGGCGGCGCATTTCCTACTATTGATGTGAGAATCTTTGGCAGTTGTTGGTCTGGCTGACCGATGTAAATTGGTTCTACTTGGATCTTGGGATGTGTTTTATTGAATTTGTCTGTGAGGGTTTTAAATACGTCGCGATTGGGCGGGGGGTTGATGCCGTGCCACAGTGTAATCTTAATTTTTTCGCTGTTTTTTTCTGGGCTTTCACAGCCGCTTAATATTAGCAAATTTAAAATAACTAAAATGCAAACAGCTAGTTTTAGTTGCATTTTGATGGCTTTGGATAATTTGGATAAAATCATTTTTTAGTTGTATTAAGGTAAGTTTTTTTACCGCAGATGAACGCGGATGGACGCGGATAGTTAGAGGTTGGTAAAACGGGTTAATTCTAGAAAATCTGCGGGTAACTGATTTGTCTGTCCTGCTGAGGTCTTTTGAAACAAAACTGTGAAAGCTCCGGCTCCTAGTTTATCTTGCGGCCACATCCGATAGCAAGGAATTTCTGTCAGGTGCGATCGATATTTTTCTAAATGCGGAACAGTGACTGGCCCAAATTCGGGAAATTTGCTTAACAGCCATTCGCTGACTCGTTCGTTTTCTGCGGTTGAATAAGTGCAGGTCATGTATGCAAGATAACCTTGGGGCGCTACAATTTTAGCAGAATTGGCTAAGATTCTTTTTTGGCGGTTGGCATTGCTGTTGATGGTGACATGATGAAAGCAGCCGGGTGCTTTGTCTCCTTTTGCTAAGAGTGATTGACCAGTACAAGGAGCATCTACTATTACTAAATTAGCAGTTTGTGGTATTTTTTCGGCAAGTATTTTTGAATCGACGTTAGCGGCGGCGGATGGTAGAATTTGGCAGCGTCTTAAATTAGAGATCAGCATTCCCATGCGTTTGCCTATGACTTCGTTGCACAACAGGAATTCTGGGTTTAATGTTTTCCAGGCAAATACACTTTTACCTCCGGGGGCGGCGCACATATCTAAGATTAGTTTGATTGGTTGCGGTATTGTTAATAAGGAGGAGGCGGCGAAGATTGAGGAAAAGTCGAGACAGTAGTAATTTCCGGCTTGATGTAAGGAATGTTTTCCGGGCTTCGATTCTAAGGCCAGTCTATCTACAAATTCTGGTTGCCAACTAACTGGATCTTCGAGAATAAATGGGTTTTCTGTAGGTTTTGGTTGCAGCCACAAGATGGCAGGATTAAAAGGTTGGGGATTTGTGACGGCGTGAATAAACTTTTCTTGTTCGGCGGTGTCGGCAAATAAGCTGCGGCTGAGTTTCAGCAGGAGATTCGACGGGCTTTCCATGTTCTGACAGATATGATAAGATTGAGATGAACACTAAAAACTGTAAATCAGATGATAATTCCTAGTGTAGAACAGTTAGATTTAACTTGGGAAGAATGGATGCAAAATCCTCCTGACGGGACGGAGTGGGCGGACGGTAAAGTTATAGTCAAACATCCTGTAGAATTTGTCAATGGAGAAGTAGTTGGGAAACCGGGAATGACTGCAAAGACTCGCCGGATTCAAGCTAGATTAGTACGATATTGGGGCATTTACATGGATTCAAGCGGCCAAGGGGGCGAGGTTTATGTGGAAGTCACTTGTCAAACGATGAAAAAAGGGCGAATACCCGACGTATCTTATATTACTCCTGAACTGTTGGCGCAAGTTGGGGAGTTTTCAGTTTTGCCCCAGAGTTTTCCGCTGCTAGCTGAGATTGTTTCGCCTAGCGATTTTGCAGATGATGTTTTTGCTAAGGCACAGGAGTATTTAGAATCGGGATGTTTGGAGGTTTGGCTGCTGTTTCCTAAGAGTAGTTGGGTGTTAGTAATTACTCAAAGTCAGGTGGTTTTGTTCAAGCCTGGTGAGGTGGCGACAACTCAGGTTGTTTTGGCAGGATTTAGGGTGGCGGTGGATGAATTAATGGCGTAGTTTTGTTGTTATTATTGTACGAAATAAGTAAAAATCTATGAAAATTGTCTTTTTTGGCACTCCCGACTTTGCTGTTCCTACTTTATCCAGTTTGCTAAGTCATCCCGAATTCGAGGTTGTGGCTGTGGTGACTCAGCCGGACAAACGCCGGGGAAGAGGGAATCAATTGATGCCTTCACCTGTAAAAATGGCGGGTTTAAATCACCACCTCCCGGTTTGGCAGCCGCAGCGAATCAAGAAAGATGCTGAAACAATTGCCAAATTGCGGGAAGCGGAAGCTGATGTTTTTGTGGTGGTAGCTTACGGCCAGATTCTTTCTCAAGAAATACTGGATATCCCTAATTTGGCTTGCGTTAACGTTCACGGTTCAATTTTGCCGAAGTATCGCGGTGCCGCGCCGATTCAGCGGTGTCTTTTTGACGGGGAAAAGGCGACGGGAATTACCACTATGCTGATGGATGCTGGCATGGATACTGGGGCGATGCTGTTGAAGGCTTTTGCGGGGATTACGCTGTTAGATAATGCTGATTCTTTGGGTGACAGGTTGGCGGAACTTGGGGCGGATTTGTTGATAGAAACTTTGATTAAATTGAGGGATGGGGAAGTTAAAGCTGTTGTTCAAAATGAGGCTGAGGCGACTTACGCGCCGATGATTAAGAGTGCCGATTGCGTGTTGGATTGGTCGAAAAGTGCGATCGCGCTTCACAATCAAGTTAGGGGCTTTTTCCCGGATTGCACGACCAGTTTTCGCGGCAATTCTCTGAAGGTGATGGCTACTGTGCCCGTGGGGCCGGAATATTGGCTGCAAATGCCACCCGATTTGAGAGTTTTGGAACGCGAATGGCCTGTTTTGTCGGAGTTGTCTGGGGAAAATGGGGCTGTTGTCAAGGTTGTGAAGGGCTTGGGGGCGATCGTCCAAACTGGTGATGGTTTATTATTGTTGCGGGAGGTGCAGTTGGCGGGGAAAAAGGTGCAGTCTGGGGTGGATTTTGCGAATGGAACTCGGTTGGCTGTAGGGGAATTTTTTGGGAAGGCGGGAGTTACGGGTTAGGTAGCACCTGAAACGGTTGATTGTTTTTTTCCCACTGTTGAATAGCTTCATAAAGTTGTGTTTTGCAGAAATAAGAAGATTCGTAGGCAAGTCTTAAGTTTTGTTCGAGTACATTTGGCTCAACTGTTTTGGAGTTGCACGAACCTAATGCTTTGCAAAGTGCGATCGACAAAATAGAAATTATATCGTGACCGCAACAAACGTGCCACATATCTTGAGTATCTGTTTTTAAGTTCTCCATATTTGCTCTAATTTCTTGCTCGTCAAGTCCCGGGTTTTGAGACTTGTTTTTCACAGTTTGAATCAAGTTCGATTCATTTAACCCACATTCCGCAGATATTCAAGCAGATTTCATTTCAAAGAAATTCAGAATTGCCAAAACCTCAAATGAT